>DEUU01000273.1:477-19881 GCA_002362735.1 Dehalococcoidia bacterium UBA3254 | reverse complement strand
AAATATAAAATACCTTTTTATTGATTGGAGGTATGGAATGAATAAAAAAACGACCTTGAAAGTGACCGGAATGAGCTGCTCCGGATGTGCGGCAAATGTGGAAAAAGCGCTCAAGGGTGTTGCCGGCGTTTCTGCTGCCTCTGTAGATCTTAAAGGGAGTAAAGCGACTGTGGAATATGATCCGGCTAAAACCAGTGAGAAAGAAATGGCGGCTGCGGTCAAGAAGGCCGGCTACGGAGCAGGATGACAAAAAAGACAACTTTAAGAATCACCGGAATGCATTGTGCCTCCTGCGCGGCAAATTCCGAAAGCGCTTTAAAAGGGTTGAAGGGCGTATCTCAGGCTGTAGTTAATATCGCTACCGAGAAAGCGACTATAGAGTACGACCCGGAAGTTCTGAATGAAGCTGCTCTAAAAAAAGCGGTCGAAAATGCCGGCTACGGAGTCGCCCTCGAAGAAGCCAGTCTGGGGTTGATCGGGATGCACTGTGCTACCTGTGCCCTGACCATTGAGAAAGCCTTGCAGGATGCAGATGGGGTTATCAAAGCCGCCGTTAATCTGGCCTCGGAAACAGCTACTATCGTCTATAATCCGGAGGTGACGACAGTTCCCATGCTCAGAAAGGTGGTCGAGAAAGCCGGTTATCAGGCGGTGACCCGGAATACCGGAGGAGTCGACCGGGAAAAAGAAGCAAGATTGCGCGAAGCGCGTAATTTGAGATTTCTTATGATATTCAGCTTCGCTCTGGCCATCCCAACTTTTATTTTATCACTGGTCTCGCCTTTATCCATGACAGTAACCAACTGGATTATGCTGGGACTGGCGACACCAGTGCAGTTTTATGTTGGGTCTCAATTCTATATAGGGGCCTTCAAAGCCCTGCGTAACGGTCGCGCGAATATGGACACCCTCATCGCTCTGGGCACCAGCGCTGCATATATTTACAGCCTGTTGGTGGTGACAGGGATTTTTAACGGGTCTACGTATTTCGATTCCGCCGCCCTGATTATCTCAATTATTTTATTGGGAAGATGGCTGGAAGCAAGTGCTAAAGGCCGTACTTCGGAAGCGATCAAGAAACTAATCGGGCTTCAGGCTAAAACGGCCAATGTAATATTAAACGATAAAGAGGTCCAGGTGCCGGTAGATGAGGTAGAAGTGGGAAATGTTATTGTCGTTCGACCGGGGGAAAAAATACCGGTCGATGGGGTGATTATTGAAGGCGCATCAGCTGTAGACGAGTCTATGCTGACAGGTGAATCCTTACCGGTGGAAAAGAGAATCGGTGACCAGGTCATTGGCGCCACCCTTAACAAAAGCGGATATTTTAAGTTCCGGGCGACCAAAGTAGGCCAGGAAACTGCTCTGGCTCAGATTGTCCGGCTGGTTGAAGCGGCGCAGGGGTCCAAAGCCCCGATCCAGCGCCTGGCGGATAAAATCGCCGGAGTTTTTGTCCCGGCTGTACTGGGAATTGCGCTGGTCACATTTTTAATCTGGTTTTTCTTCGGCCAGCAACCCTTTATTTTCGCTCTGACGGCTTTTATAGCCGTTCTCGTGATCGCCTGTCCCTGTGCTCTGGGACTGGCAACTCCCACAGCGATTATGGTAGGAACAGGAAAAGGTGCGCAAAACGGTATCCTGATTAAAAGTGCGGAATCTCTCGAACAGGCCCACAGGGTGCAGACCATCGTCTTTGATAAGACCGGTACTCTTACCAGAGGAAAACCAATCGTGACGGATACCATTTCCATCAACGGCATGAGCCATGAAGAAATATTCCATTTAGCTGCTTCCGTAGAGAAAGGTTCTGAGCATCCCCTGGGTATAGCCATCGTAGAAGAAGCGCAAAATAAGCAGGATAGGCTCTCAACTCCGGAGGAATTTGAAGCCCTCAGCGGTCTGGGCGTCAAAGCCCGGGTTGAAAACCGGGAAGTGCTTCTGGGAAACCGTCTCTTAATGCAGGAAAATAAGATACCGATCCAATCGGTTGAAAACCGAATCAGCGAACTTGAGAATAGTGGCAAGACCGTGATGCTGATGGCAGTTGACCGGCAACTCGCCGGGATCATCTCAGTAGCGGATACTTTGAAGGAAAGCGCTGAAGAGGCGGTTAATCAACTACAGGCTATGGGAATTGAAACCGTCATGATCACCGGTGATAACCGCCGTACGGCAGAAGCCATCGCTCGGAAAGCGGGAATACGGAATGTCCTGGCAGAAGTACTTCCTCGGGATAAGGCCCTGGAGGTCCGCAAGCTCCAGCAAAGCGGTCGGGTGACGGCGATGGTGGGAGACGGCATTAATGATGCACCGGCTCTGGCGCAGGCCGACATCGGCATCGCCCTTGGAAGCGGTACGGATGTGGCTGTAGAGACGGGAGATATTGTCCTGGTTAAAGACGATCTGCGGGACGTCGTGGAAGCGATCAAGCTCAGCCGCTACACCATCCGCAAGATCAGGCAGAACCTGTTCTGGGCGTTTATTTACAATACGATCGGAATTCCTATCGCCGCTGGTATACTCTATCCGTTTACCGGTCTTTTACTCAACCCTGTTATTGCTGCCGCTGCGATGGGTTTTAGTTCGGTGTCCGTAGTTACCAACTCTCTCTTGATGAACCGCTATCGGACTAAAATACGCTCTTAATGAACGAAGCGGATTATCAGGAGAGCAAATATCACATAGGTCGCCACGCTCGTGATCAAAGTAGGCACAATGCCCAGGCGTGGTAAAAGGAAAATAATTCCCAGAACGTATAAAATCCAAGGCGGCAAAAGGATCAGCATTCCTCTGGCGTAAGAAATTACGGCGGTTGATCCGCTGCTGAAATAAACTGCGCAAAAGGTAATGACCGTAACACCCGGGAACACTCCCACGAAAGCTGCTAACAGGCCCTGTCCGCGGCTGCCAAAATAGGCGGTAAAGGCTACTGTGAGCCCACCAATCACGAAGTATAAAAGAAGTAGTCTTACGTCCATCCGCTTCATGAGAAAGATACATTATGACTGCGATTTTTATGGGTTTGTAATTATCGGACCGATTCCATAAGCCGGGTTAATACTTGGACTTGGACTGGAACTGGGACTGGGGGTCGGGCTGGGATTAGGATTAGGACTCTGACCGGATATACCTTTGTTCTTCCTCATGGGTCTCCGTCTCTGCTGCGAACGCCGTTTTATGACCCAGATGTTATTGAAAAAGTTACGGTCCATCAGGTACCGGTTGTCGGCTACGTCCAGCAGGTCTTTAGAGATGCCGCTCTCGAAATAGGCTACTTCAACGTGCTTCCCCATATTTTTTACGGCCTGCATAGCGTAAGCAAAATCCGCGTCACCGCTGACCAGTATTGCCACATCGTAAAAACCGCTCCAGGCAAAATAAAGGAGGTCAGTAGCAATCATGACATCAATCCCTTTTTCCACCCCTAGCGCCTTCTTTGTGGTTCCCAACCTGATTTCGAGATAGGGAGTTTTCCGCAGTACATCCAGAAATTCCTGTTGCTCTTTATAGCTGTCCGGATACTGTGCGGGATCCTGAAGAATGTTGTAATAATAAATGCGGAATAACCGGCGGCCGGCGGAAAGCTTATTGGCAAATTCAGTAAAATTTAGATCATGACGGCCAAAATTGTTCTGCACTGAGTGGTAAAGATTACTTCCATCAATAAAAATGGCTACTCTATCATCCATAAATACCTCTTATTATCTGTTATTAATTGTCAACATTATACCACATTAATTATTAAATAATAGAAGAACTCGCCATCTGAAATTCGCTACTTCTAACAATACATACCTTCAAAAATAGACATTTGAACGATATATTTGAGATAATTGCTCCGTTCTATTTTCAATCTGGCCAGAATAAACACGAAAAGACCTTACGGGCTATTACTGGTGGCACTTTTCACCTCAGGAGCTCTTCTGTGAATTTGGAAAAACATATAATAGATTTATGGGATGCTTTACGCTGCTTTTACCAGTCTTGATCATTCTGCCTATCCTCATATTGCTGCTGCTTTTTGATATCATCACTATTTCTTATGGTGAACTTGGTCTCACTCAGGAAGCGGCGATCATTCTCCTCATCGTCACTCTGGTAGGAAGTATGATCAATATTCCGATATCAAGGCGGAAGATTATCTCCGAAGAACCTCAATCCTTATTTTCTCGAATATTCTTTTACACGCCGCCCCGTGTTTCCACCCAGACCGTAGCGGTAAACCTGGGAGGAGCGTTGATTCCCGCCGGATTTGCTATTTATCTAATGCCGCGCTCTCCCTGGCTGCCCACACTGATTGCCACCCTGGTGGTCATCATTGTTGCCCGTCTATTAGCCCGTCCTGTTCCGGGGATGGGAATTGTTTTACCTGCGTTCATTCCACCTCTGGTCTCGGCCGGACTGGCTTTTCTTTTAGCCAGAAGTCATCCGGCCCCGGTAGCGTTCATCTCCGGGACTCTGGGTACATTGATAGGAGCTGACCTGTTAAACTGGCCAAGCTTTAAAAAACTCGGTTCACATATGATAAGTATTGGAGGGGCCGGTGTCTTTGACGGCGTTTTTCTCTCCGGGATTTTGGCTGTGATAATCTCCTCGCTTTACTCCGTTTGAAAGAAAGAGAAAATTGAATTTTACGCTGCTCAGGTGATATAATCCTAGTCATGGTAGTAGAAACAACAATCACAGTAATAGTTCAACCTTACTCCTGGATCTCCACCACTCTGGAGATGCCAGATCAGGCTGGTTCTGTAATCAATAAAAAGGTCAAAGCAGGGACCAGTCTTAACTCACTGCTGGTAGAATTAGCTAACAGCTATCCCGAGTTTCGAAAAATGGTGTTTGATCCCGAAACGGGTAAATTGACTGATCAAGCTCTGATCATTTTAAACAGCAACCTGATCCAATATGGGGAAATCAACACAATCATTCTCCACGATAAAGATAATGTCACTTTAGCCCCGGTAATTTTTGGCGGTTAGCTACAAATTTCTCTCAGCAAGTCAAGATTAGTTAGCAGTTACAGTCTTCAGTAGATAGTTTGGGTAAGGAGGTTGGGACTGTCAACTAATAATAGACTGATTTACTTTATGCCTGTCCTCTTAATTTTCGTCTGATAAATTATGTTATTATAATTTAAGATAAAACTTCTTTATTTTCGGGAATTTGTATGGAGGTTGGAATGTCGAAATTTCGCTTGATAGAAGGAGAAGAACCCGAGGTTAGCCTCTGCCGGTTTGTTGCCGAGATGACTTATGAAGACCTTCCGGCTGAAATTGTAGACCATTGCAAAAGGTCGATTCTGGATACCATGGCAGTCACAATAGGCGGGTCTGCTATGGAGGCGATTCCCGAAATGGTTAGCCTGGTTAAAGAAAAAGGAGGAAAACCGGAAAGTCTGATTCCTTTTTATGGCGGCAAAGTCCCAGCCTCTGAAGCGGGTCTGGTACTGGGGCCTATCTCCCGCGCTATGGATTTTGGTGATGTACATGATGAAGCAGCGCACGCCAGCGAATATATCTTGCCTGCACTTTTTGCCGCCGGTGGTTTAAAGGGAAAAGTCACCGGGAGGGAATATATTACCGCCTTCGCAGTGGGCAAAGAAGTCTTAGTCCGTATAGGGCTGGCTTTTCGGGCTCTGACTGGAGCATCGAAAGTCGGTATTGGAGATGGTCATTTTATCTTCGGGAGCGTAATGGCAGTCGGAAAGCTTTTAGGCTTGAGTTTGGAACAACTAAAGCATGCTTTCGGTATTGTCAGGGCTATGCCCCAGCCGCTGGATGCGGATGCCTATCGCGTCGGGACGCTGATGACCCGTTTGCATCATGGATTCGTGACACAGGATGCCATCAATGCCTGTCAGATGGTGCAAAGAGGCATTACCGCTTATCATCCTAAACTTCTTCTTGGAAATGTTGGATATTTTGGACTTGCCAAATGGGAGACTTATCCGGAAGATTTAACGCGGGACCTGGGAACTAAATGGGAAATGCCGAATACTGCTATGAAGCCCTACTCAGCCTGTAAGTGCACCCATGCCTCAATCCAATCTCTTTTAGAAATCATGAAGGAAAATAATGTTAAACCCGCAGATATTGACAAGGTTCTGTTCGATGAGTCCACCATCAATATTTTGACTGTTTGTGTCCCGCATGAGGTAAAATGGAATCCCCAAACAGTACCGGAGTGCCAGTTCAGCCTGCCTTATGTGGTAGCCACAGCAGCCCTGGGATATGACGTTTTACCCAGCGCCTATACTGCCGAAGCCCGGGCTCGTAAAGATGTTCGTGAATTCATGAAGAAGATTTCAGCCAGGGAAGATCCCAGTTTGCCCATCTATACCGCCAGAGCTCATGTAACTCTCAAAGACGGTCGCCAGTTTATAAAAGAATGCCTGTATATCAAAGGTCATCCTAAGAATCCCTTCACGATTGAGGAGTTGATCGCCAAATATCGAAGCTGCCTCCCCTATTCAGCCTACAAATTGGGCGATAACGCGGCTAACTCCATACTGGATTCGATACTCAAACTGGAGACTGTCAGTGATGTAGAAAAAGCCTTGCTGGTACCCTTAACGCCGAAGTAATCCCAGCATCCCCTTCATTGCAAGGATATTCTCTTCATCCGAAGCAGTCGAAAATGCTCGGACAGGCGGCGAATAATAAAGCATAGAACCGGACACACCCTCTTATCAGGGTGTGTCGCTCTTTCCCTTCTCACCTAACTTTGACCGGGTTAAAACGTTATAATAAGTGATTACAGAAAAATCAAACCTTATGACGTGTCGGAGATGACAAAATGAAGAAAATAATTTTATTGATTTTGACCGCTATTTCACTATTAGCAGTGATAGGCTGCTCTCAACCCGTGGCGGCTTCTGAGGCCAGGTCAGATAAACCCAGGGACACTTCTCCTGCGGTTTCCCAGACTGATATGAGCACCCTGGTGAAGGGAAACAGCGCTTTCGCTTTCAACCTTTATCAGGAATTAAAAGACGCTGACGGTAACCTGTTTTATTCTCCTTACAGCCTCTCTGAGGCTCTTGCCATGACCTATGGCGGAGCCCGGGGAGAAACTGAAAAACAAATGGCCAATGTACTTCAGTATCTATTACCGCAAACCCAGTTGCATCCGGCCTTCAACGCTCTGGATATAGCCCTTGCTCAACGCGGCAAGGGAGCCAAAGGCGCGGATGACAAGGGATTCCGTCTTAATGTGGTAAATGCTATCTGGGGACAGCAGGGTTTCACTTTCCTGCCTGAATATCTCGACCTGCTGGCAAAAAATTATGGAGCCGGTCTCAGGCTGGTAGACTTTGTCAAAGCCACGGAGCAATCACGGGAAACGATTAATGAATGGGTGAGTGAGCAGACAGAACAGAAAATTAAAGACTTACTGCCGCAGGGTTCTATCCAAACGGATACCCGGCTGGTCCTGACCAACGCTATTTACTTCAACGCCGCCTGGACAACTACTTTTGAAAAAAATGCGACTACTGATGGCAAGTTCCATTTATTAACCGGAAAGGACGTAGACGTGAAACTCATGCATCAGATTGAAACGTTAGGTTATGTCAAAGGAAATAATTATCAGGCAGTTGAATTGCCCTATGACGGCAATGAGATGTCAATGGTGATTATTTTGCCGGATGCCGACCAGTTTAAGTCGTTTGAAACCGGACTGAATAGCCAGCAGGTAATCGATATTATCAGTAATATCAAATACCAGCAGGTTAACCTTTCATTAACCAAATTTAAAACGGAGTCAACCTTCAGCCTCAAGAAAGAACTTCTCGACATGGGGATGACTGAAGCCTTCAACAATGCCGATTTTTCCGGAATGGACGGCCGGAAAGACCTTGAGATATCCGATGTGATCCATAAAGCCTATGTCTCCGTAGATGAAGCCGGAACCGAAGCAGCCGCGGCCTCAGCGGTAACTATGAGACTGACCGCCATGCCCGCTGAACCTGTAAAGGTAACCGTTGACCATCCGTTTATCTTTTTCATCCGGGATATCAAAACCGGAGCCATCCTGTTCATCGGCCGGGTATTGAATCCCTCAACTTAATAAATTCATAACCTGTCCATTGGGTTCTGTTGGGTGGGGAGGAGCAGGGGGAAGCCGAAAAGCTTCCCCCTCTTGTTTTCAACATTGATTCTTCCGACTGGGCAACATATAATTTTCGTAGTTGAGAAAAATTTTTATGTTAAGGATACTAACGGATCATGGCTTATTATGTCAGGCTTCTTACCCCATCGGAAAAAATTGTCCCCGCTAGTGAAATATCCATCCAGGGCAAGTACATTAAACTGGCTTCGGGGATGGATTCATCCTGGGATCGAATAGAAATCTTCGAGCCGGAAGATAACCTCATCTCCGTTTTGGAAAGGATAACAACCTATCCCGGTAGTCCGGGTGAAGCTGAATTCATAAAGATCAGGGCTTCGGTTCAGGGCAGTTATCCGGTCAGTGCCCGAGAATGGCTGGAACGATATTTAGGCAAAGTTAAAACCATTTATCGCTTTCAACTTTTGACCGATAATATTACCCGGAACAGCTGGTCTACCCTTGGAAGAATCCAAAATTATCTCAAAGATTCTCTTTCCGGCATCATCCAGTCCGATAACGAAGGTTTTTACAACGAGAATGGCGATTATATCCTCTGGCAAATGTATGAAGGAGCCGCTGGAATGATACCCGCAGCTACTCTGGACGAGGAAGGCAATTGGGTTTCATATCAGCTCAGGCTGAAGGATGAAAAGGCCGTCGAAAAATTTAATGAAGGGATCATCCCGCCAAAAAGCTTCTTAAGCCGTCTGCTGGGTGGTTAAATGGAACTGATCAATTATCCTTCTTAATTTTCTCAATTAAAAGAGGCACTATTTTAAAGAGGTCTCCTACGAGACCATAGGTGGCAATCTCAAAAATAGGCGCCGAAGGATCGCAGTTGATAGCCACGATAGTATCTGAAGTCTGCATCCCGGCCATATGCTGGACCGAACCTGAGATACCGCAGGCGATATAGAGCTTGGGACAAACTGTTTTTCCCGTCTGGCCAACCTGGTGAGAATAGGGAATCCATCCTTCATCTACGGGTGGACGGGAAGAACCCAGCGCTGCCCCCAGGGCTTTCGCCAGTTCTTCCAGCAGCTTGAAATTCTCCGGTTTGCCCAGCCCCCTTCCTCCCGAAACAATAATGTCCGCTTCGTCCAGCTTGATCTTTTCCGTCAGGTCTTCGACAAAGCTCAGGAGCTTTGTCCGGGAAATGATGCTTTCTTTCTTGAAATCGATATTGATAATTTGTCCCTGGCGGCTCAAATCCAGACTCTTTTTAAAAACCCGAGGACGAACTGTGGACATCTGAGGCCGGCTGGACGGGCAGATGATGGTAGCCATAATATTGCCGCCGAAAGTGGGGCGAGTCTGGAGAAGCTGCCGTTTTTCCATATCTATCTCCAGGCCGGTGCAGTCTGCCGTGAGGCCGCATTGTACTGAAGCGGCTACTCGTGGAATAAAAGATCGTCCGAGCGGAGTAGCCCCGGCTAAAACAATCTCCGGTTTGTATTGGCGGACCATCCCGGTTAGTTGTTGAGTCAGCATGTCCTCGGGGTTCTCCCCCAGTTCAGGGCTATCTATTAGATAGACTCTGTCGGCTCCAGCGGCTATCAGTTGTTCTACTCCCTGTACTGAATGACCGAAACAAACCGCGCAGACTTCGGTTCCAAGTTTCGCCGCCAGTTCCCGGCCTTTGGCCAGGAGCTCAAAAGAAACCCCTTTTATTTTACTATCGCGCTGCTCGGCAAAGACCCAAACACCGTGATAATTATCAGAAGCCTTTTCCGCCATCTGGGGAGCTTCTATCACAATGGCTTCCGCTGGACAAGCCTCCCGGCAGGCTCCGCAGAGGTTGCATCCTTCTCTAATCGTGACCAGGTTATCTTTAATATCGATTATCCCGAAAGGACAGGCGGAGACACAGACAGCGCAGCTAACGCATTTTTCCTGATTGATTTTTATCCCCATTTCTTTCCTTGCAAGGGGTCCCCTTGCAAGAGACCCCTTTTCTTTCTGTCATTATCACTTTGTTCAAAAGTAAGGGCGGATACGATGCACATTCCATGGCATACACCGCAGAGGTTACACCTGGTTTCATCAATATAAGTCTTACCCTTGTTGTTATACGCCGCATGGGTGGGACAGACCTCGATGCAAAGACCACACCCGATACATTTTTCGATATCAATTTTAACGGTCAAGGTATTAAATCAGCCTGTTTTCTTTGAGCTTGCCGACCAGGCGTGCGACCTGAGATTCAGCCTCACCCTGGATAATTTCCGCTTTCTTTTCGCGTCTTGGGGTGAAAATTTTGATCACCCGCGTATACGAACCGTTAAGGCCAACCTTGTCCAGCGGAAGCGCTAAATCCAGGGCTGTCCAAACCGGGATTTTGGCGGTCTTCGATTTCATAATTCCACGAAGCGAAGGAAGTCGCGGAACGTTTATTTCCTTGGTAACGGTGATGATCAAAGGTAAGGGAGATTGAATGATTTCATGCCCCTCGTCTATCATCCTTTTAAGACGGATCTCTCCGTGGAGAATTTCTTCAATCTGGCCGACGTAAGCCACGAAGGGAAGATTGAGCACCTCCGCCATTTCCGGTCCTACCTGGGCAGTATCACCATCGGTAGACTGGCGGCCGCAAATGATCAGGTCTACCTGTCCCATTTTTTTGACCGCCCCTGCCAGAGTATAAGCTGTGGCCCAGGTATCCGCCCCGGCAAAAGCGGCATCGCTCAGCAATACCGCCTCATCCGCGCCCAGAGAAATAGCCTCTTTCAACATGTCCACCGCCTGGGGAGGCCCCATACTGATAGCGGTTATTTTCCCGCCGTACTTCTCTTTTAAGCGCACACCTTCTTCCAGGGCATAGGTATCAAAGGGATTGATAATATTCTGGATCCCCTGTCTTATGAGAGTATTGGTCTGGGGATTTATTTTAACTTCGGTCGTACCGGGTACCTGTTTTAAGCAAACGACAATGTTCATTCTCGTCTGGCCTTCCGCTTGCGGAGCTCGAGGGCAATCGCCCCTCTCAAGACCTGATTAGAACCTTCATAAATTTGTGTAATTTTAGCGTCCCGCATCATTTTTTCTACCGGATAGTCCCGCATGTAACCGGAGCCGCCGCAGAGCTGCACTGCGTCCGTCGTGACACGCATAGCGGTATCTGAAGCGAACACTTTAGCCATGGCCGAGCTCTCCGTGTAGTTCTTGCTGCCGCTATCCGTATTCCTCGCGGCGCCATAGACCAGAGCCCGGGCTGCTTCAATCTGAATCGACATATCTGCCAGCATACTCTGGATGACGGGCTGAACGATCAGCGGCTGACCGAACTGAACGCGCTGGCGGGTATAATCGTGAGCGGCCTCAAATGCCCCCTGAGCGATTCCCAGGGCTTGAGCTGCCACTCCCGGACGGGACTTGTCCAGTAGCTTCATGGTCATGATAAAACCCATACCTGGTTTACCGATTAAGTTCCCTTCCGGGACCAGACAATTATTAAAGACGAGTTCGCGGGTAGCGGAGGCGCGGATGCCCATTTTTTTCTCTTTTTTGCCGAAAGTAAATCCGGGAGTGCCTTTTTCAACCAGAATCGAGCTGGCTCCGCGGGGGCCTCTGGACTTATCGGTGAGGGCAATGATAGTATAAATTTCAGCTTCCCCGCCATTGGTGATAAATTGCTTGGTACCGTTAAGCAAGTATCCTCCATCGACCTTTTCGGCCGTGGTACGGATGGCGCTGGCATCGCTTCCCGCCGAAGCCTCCGTCAGGGCAAAAGCCGCCAGTTTCTTTCCGGCGGCAATATCCGGGAGGAACTTCTTTTTTAATTCATCCGATCCGAAATCCATTAAAGTGTAGGTTCCGAGAGCGCTGGCGGCATAACTGATGGCGATACCGCTGCAAACCCGGCTGAGCTCTTCCATCACCAGGCAGAGTTCAAGGCAGCCGCCGCCTAATCCATCATATTCAGCGGGCACAAAGATACGGAATAAATCAGAAGCCGCCATATCTTTAATCACCGGCCAGGGAAATTCCTCGCTCTCATCGAGCTCTGCCCGCACTGGCAGGATTCTTTCTTCGGCGAGCTTATGGGCTAACTCCTTGATCATTTTCTGTTCATCGGTTAAAAAATATTGCAAGGATAACCTCCTTGGATACTGACATTGATTGAAATCAGTCTATTATAAAATGGTCTCCGGAGTCAACCTTTAAGTCAGGGGTTATAAAGAGGAATTGAGACTCGCAGTACAGATGAAATATTTTTATACTGCAAGACGTAAAGAGTAAAAAGAACCTTTCAACGATAATATAACAAAATATGAAAGCACGTTCCAGATAAAAGGCTGATCTGGAACGTGGAGCTCTAACTTCCGAAATCTATGATAGCGAAAAGATATTCCCGGTAAAGTGTTTTACCCGATCGTGATATCAACCCTATCATTGACATCCGCCCCGCCCGGGATATCCAGGTTGGCCAGCAGGAACCACCGGGTCGGTGTTGGAATGGCGCCCAGCATCTGTGCTGCAGCCTGGACGAATTTTAAGCCCTGGGCTGCTCCCCCGTCCAGTTCGGGCGCAACGGGTTTGTCCAGGATATCGGCAGGGATCTTGATTTCAAAATGGTATTCGCCCTGCTGGCTGTATTCCTTTTCAATGTCCAGCCTCTGCTTGAAATCATAGACCCGAACAACGCGGTCGCTGGATGAACTGCCTTTCCCGAAGGAAACCGGCCCTGACTGGCGGCTTCTTTTCTCCCCAATCAGCGAAACGCTCAACTCCCGCGCTTTCACCGGCTTCTTCAACGACAGGGAGATATTCCCGGATACGATGTCGCCAGGGCTGTAGATTGCCTTAGCGATGGTGATGGCCAATTTCCCTTTGCTAAACATCAGAACACCCCCTTTAGTACAGGATATTACTTAGCTAAGGTATTATAACAGGTTCCTGGGTCAATTTCTTCCTAATTTGACACCGAAAGAACAGCTCCTCGTACTTAACCAGATGATCTTCTTTTTGCCACCCAGACATTGGATGAAAATAATTTTTACGGTATCTGGAGCCATCAAAACACCCGCATTATTTCACTCAATCTCGGAGTGGATGTTAAAATAGTAGAAATGAGAAAAAGCATCGAACAACAAAAACTACAGGAAATATACGGCCTTCTGCTGGCTCATTTCGGGCGCCAGCACTGGTGGCCGGCGGATGAGCCGTTCGAAGTGATTGTAGGCGCTATTTTGACTCAGTCCGCCGCCTGGACCAATGTCGAGAAGGGAATCGTTAGTTTGAAAAAGGCTACAGCTCTTTCGCCTCAAGCGCTGAGAAAGCTACCTGAAAACGAGCTATCCGGATTGATCCATCCCTGCGGCTACTATAATGTCAAAACGTTCAAACTAAAAGCTTTCGTAAAATGGTTTGGCGAACGCTTCGAAGACAGCCTGGAAAAGATGTTTGCAGGGGACGCTGCCTCTTTACGCGCAGAACTTCTGGAGATATATGGAGTGGGCGAGGAAACAGCTGATTCCATTCTGCTCTATGCCGGAAACAAGCCCATCTTTGTCATCGACGCGTATACACGGCGGATTATACACCGCCTCGGCCTTAAACCCGGAGGTGAGAAATACCGCGACTATCAGACGCTGTTCATGGATAACCTGCCCCGGGATGCCCGCCTTTTTAATGAATATCACGCTCTTCTGGTCGCCCTGGGGAAATTTTACTGTTTGAGGCGCAAGCCGGTTTGTGACGGGTGCCCGGTCAGAAATCATTGCTCTTTTATCCGCCCGGTCAATAAGCTATTATTGTAATTAGCGAGGAACGAGAATGGGGGAATACATTTTATACCAGAAGAGAGACCATGTAGGATATATTACTTTGAACAACCCCGGCCAGGGCAACCGTATTAATCCGGAAATGACTCAGGAACTGGTGGAGGTCTGCCATCAGATCAACAGGGATGATGAAGTCTACCTGGCGGTAGTGACCGGAGCCGGCAATGTATTTTGCTCCGGTGGTGAAATCAGACACATCGAAATTTCCGGGTCCGGTGAAGAGGTCCCGGTCGGAATGTCTGCCGGAGAGGCTGTTGCCGGTATCGAAAAACCCACCTTGGCGGCGATTAACGGGGAAGCTGTCGGGGAAGGGCTGGAATTGGCTTTGGCCTGCGATCTGCGGATTGCCGCCGACCAGGCGGTCTTTGGTTTGCCTCAGATAATAAACGGCCGGATTCCCGTCGACGGGGGTACTCAGCGCCTGTCCCGGATTGTCGGCAAAGGCAAGGCGCTAGAAATGGTGCTGACGGGAGAAGGCATCGAAGCTCAGGAGGCTTTTGAAATAGGTCTGGTCAATAAGGTGGTCAAAACCGAAAATTTGCAGGCCGAAGTTGAATCAATGGCAGCCAATCTGGCGAGTAAAGCGCCGTTAGCTGTAAAATATGCAAAAGAAGCGGTGAATAAAGGTCTGGATCTTACCCTGGATCAGGGATTGAGGCTGGAGGCCGATCTATATTTTCTACTGCACACAACGTCTGACCGCACGGAAGGAATTCAGTCTTTCCTGCAAAAGAAGAAGCCGGAGTATAAGGGGAGATAAGGTGAGTTTTAAGTCATGAGTTGTAAGTTATCGGGGGTAAGGTGTAGTTATAAGTAATATGTTGTAAGTTATTAAGTACCCAACGCCCTTTCCCCTGGCTTATAATCTAGAACTTAAAACTTATAACTTAAATTTCCCTTTCCCCGAAACATAAAACTTAAAACTAAAAATCATGTCACAGTTTGAAGTTATTATTTACGAGAAATTTGATAATGTGGCGCATATTACCCTCAACCGCCCCAAAGCTCTGAACGCTTATAATATCAAAATGAGGGACGAGCTATTTGAGGTGCTCGGCGCCATCCGGGACGATTCTGAAGTGAGGGTCATCGTTCTTAAGGGCGCCGGAGAAAAAGCCTTTTGCGCCGGAGCGGACCTGACAGAATTTCTCTCTGCACCAGCTCCGGTATTCGCCCGGGAGGCCCGGTTTGCTATGGATATCTGGGGGCGTTTTCTCAGTATCCGGAAACCTCTTATCGCCGCCATGCAGGGCTACGTTTTAGGTTCGGGAATCGAGATATCACTGTGCTGCGATATCCGCCTCTGTTCGGAAGATGCCCAGTTTGGTTTGCCCGAGGTCACTCTGGGGATTATCCCGGCAGCCGGAGGAAGTCAGACTTTGCCGCGGCAGATCGGAAGGTCTCATGCCCTGGATGTGTTGTTAACGGGTCGCTGGCTGAAAGCCGATGAAGCCAGACGCTTGAAACTGGTGAATAAAGTTTTTCCACGCCGTGACCTCTACACGGAAGCGGAAAGATTAGCTCACTTGATTAAAAATTTCGACCCGCTGGCGGTGTCCTGCGCCAAGCAAGCCGTCACCCGCGGGCTGGATTTGACGCTGGATGATGGACTAAAGCTGGAAAAGCGTCTGGGCCGCCTGTTATCAAATCTTCGTTTATAGAGAACCAACCTCATCATTCTAATCAGCAAAGAGAGCACATTGAATTATGGCTAAATCTGATACAAAACGCCTGCATCGTAGTATCGAACAAATGGAAATCGCACTCTGATAATCGTAATAGAGATATATTTGATTTTATCCTCTGTTTCAGTTAAAGTATGTACGGATTGAATGTCGTATTGTAGACACATCTTTTAGCGAATCTTAAAATTCAGAATATTTTTCACAGGAGGAGTATATCGTGGATAAGGTTTTGCCCAGTGTTGAAGAGGCAATAGCCGATATTAAGGATGGCGCAATGATCGCCATAGCCGGTTTTTTCGCCTGCGGCGTGCCAAGGGCTTTGCTTCAAGCCCTGATTCGGAAAGGAACTAAAAATTTAACCCTGACCTGCGGCTGTGGCCCACTGGTGGGTGCTTCCCAGGAGCTCAAAGCTTTAACTCTCGGCGGGCAGATCAAGAAGGTTATCGACTCTTACGGTCTGTTCCGCTCTGCCAGTAAAGGAGCGCAGGATCCATTTGAACAGGCGCTCAGAGCCGGAAAGATTGAGCTTGAGGTCTTTCCCATGGGTACCATGGCGGAAAAATACCGCGCGGGCGGCGCCGGTATCCCGGCTTTTTACACTCCAGTTGGCATTGGCTCTGTGATAGAATCAGCTTCTGTTACCAACATTGAAGCTAACCGAACTCCGAAGGAAACCAAAATCATTAACGGTCAGAAATACGTCCTGGAATATGCTTTGAGACCGGATTACGCTTTTGTCCACGCTAAAACCGGTGATAGAGAAGGTAATCTGCGTTATGCCAAAACTGCCAGGAACTTTAACCATGTCATGGCTACGGCAGCGTATACTACCATTGCCGAAGTGGAAAACATGGTCGATGCGGGAGAATTGGATGGGGACGATGTCCATACGCCGGGAGTTTATGTACACCGGATCGTGAAAGTGGAACGTCCCAAGTTTGCCATAACAATTGATTAAATTGAGGAGGATGGTATCAAATGGCTTCTAAAACTAAATTTGAAGGATTATCACGGGAGATGATTGCTCTCCGTGTCAGCCGTGAGATAAAAGAAGGCAGCTACGTTAACCTGGGCATCGGTATCCCGACTCTGGTCAGCAACTGGATTGAAGGTATGGATGTGAGCCTTCAATCCGAGATCGGAATGCTTAAAACCGGGGCGCTAGCGGATGGCGGCGATGTTGATCAGGATCTGATAAATGCCAGTTGCCAGGCGGTAACAGAAATGCCTGGCTCTTCATATTTTGATATTGTTGAGTCTTTCACAATGATCCGCGGAGGCCACATCGATGTAGCGGTCATGGGAGCACTCCAGATTAATGCCCGCGGCGATTATGCAGGATGGTCTAATCCCTCACGCGGCCTGTTTGTAGGCAATATCGGCGGCTCCATGGACCTGTGCGCCGGTGCCAAAAAGCTGTTCATTGCTATGGAACATACGACCAAGGATGGTGAGCTGAAGGTCGTAAAAGAATTGACCTATCCGGCCACTGCCGTTGGCAAGGTCAATATGCTTTTCACCGATTTAGCGGTTATTGAGATTACTCCTCAAGGAATGGTCCTTAAGGAAGTGGTTCCCGGCCTAACCGCTGAAGATATCCAGTCCGTCACTGAACCCAAACTGATCATTCCTCCGGATTTAAAGGAAATGGATCTCTAGTTAAACAAAAAAGGCCGTTGCGGGTTGAGCTCGTAACGGCCTTTTTTCTTTAGTTTAAAAGTCTAAAATCGAGGCCTCTAGCAAAGGCTTTTTTGTTCATCTCTAATGCTTTTGGATTTCTAGCGAACATATTGTTCATCACGGTCTCAATGCTGGACTGCGATACCATCGGACAACCGGATATCATAGCCCCCAGAGTGATGAGGTTGGCAACCGAATCATTCCCCAATTCAATAGCCATCTGAGTGGCAGGTACATAAACCACACGAATATCTTCCCGTTTTGAACGCAAGTCCGCTAGCGATTGATTGATCACCAGCAAGCTATCCGCCTTCATCGTGGACTCGAGCTTTATCGCCGAGGTCTGATTCATAGCTATAGCGGCATCAGGGCGTGTAATAACCAGAGATCCAATTTTTTCTTCGGAGATCGTGACGCTGCAGCCAACGGTTCCGCCCCTTTTTTCCGCGCCATAAGAGGGTAGCCAGCATACTTCACGCCCTTCCAGAAAACCAGCCTCAGCCAAAATGCGCCCGATTAACAATACTCCCTGGCCTCCGGAGCCCGCGATTGAAATTTCGGCATTCATATCCTGTCTCCTTTCTTCAGGTCAGCAACGGAATCGATCATCTTAAAATCGCCGAGAGGATATTGTTTAATCATATTTTTTGCAATCCATTCCAGGGAATTGACTGGGGACATCTTCCAGTTTACAGGGCAAGGTGAAAGGATTTCTACCAGAGACAGGCCTAAATTGGCTATCTGGGTCCGGAAAGCCAGAAGTATCGCCTGCCGGGCCTTACGGACTGCAGCTGGACTATGCAGCGAAGTCCGAGCGATATAAGCCGGTCCTTCCAGGGTTGCCAGCATCTCACAAACCCGGATGGGGTATCCCGCTTGAGATGCTTGTCTCCCTCCAGGGGTAGATGTTGAATTCATACCTAAAAGGGTCGTCGGGGCCATCTGACCGCCGGTCATTCCGTAGATGGCATTGTTCACAAAAATAATAGTGATATTTTCGCCTCTGGCGCAGGCATGCACGGTCTCCGCCGTACCGATGGCCGCCAGATCGCCGTCTCCCTGTATGGTAAAAGGGACCAGATTAGGATGACATCTTTTGATCGCGGTAGCCACTGCTGGAGCCCGGCCGTGCGCTGATTCCAGACCATCGACATTAAAGTAATTATATGAGGTAACACTGCAGCCGATGGAAGAAACACAGATCGCCCTTTCCCGGATTTTCAGTTCATCGATAACTTCGGCGATAAGTCGCTGGATAATGCCGTGTCCACAACCGGCGCAATAATGGGTGAAGCGGTCTTCGAGCGATTCAGGCTTTTGATAAATCACTTCTCGGGATGCGGATGACATTACTCTAACCATGATGGACACCTGCCGTTTGCCTGGCCAGCTGTCTCACGGCTTCCAAAATATCTTCTGCAGGCAAAGGAACACCTCCGTACCTGTTGACCAGGGTTACCCTTTTTTCGCTGCCCACTGCCAGTTTCACATCCTCGATAAGCTGGCCGGCGCTCAATTCTGCTACTAGAAAATCGTCTACCGTGGCGGCGAGAGCAGCTAAGGCCTTTTCCGGAAAAGGAAAGAGAGTGATAGGGCGGAATATTCCCACGGGTATTCCCTCTTGCCGGGCGGCTCTCATCGCCGTGACGGCTGAACGGTATGCGCTTCCGTAAGCAACAATCGCAATCGAAGCGTCATCCAGGTGCAGACCTTCATAGCGGACTTCATTTTTCCGAATCTCCTCGAACTTATCGAGAAGGACCTTGATGCGGGGAGGAGCGTTGGCTGGGTCCATTTCAAAAGAATTGATAATATTTTTCGGGCGGCCTGCGGACCCTGTAATTGCCCATGGTTTAGCTGGCAGATTTTTTACCGGTTCCCGAATTACTACTGGCTCCATCGCCAGACCCAGGAAACCGTCAGACAGGACGATTACCGGATTACGATATTTATCTGCCAGTTCAAAGGCCAGCATCGTAAAGTCCATCATTTCCTGAGCGGATGCAGGAGCTAAATTGATTAAACAGTAGTCCCCATGCCCACCCCCCTTAACCGATTGAAAATAATCCCCTTGAGCGCCGCCGATATTGCCGAGACCGGGGCCACTGCGCATTACATTTACGATAACGGCGGGAATCTCAGCGCCT
>DEUU01000273.1:0-237 GCA_002362735.1 Dehalococcoidia bacterium UBA3254 | reverse complement strand
AGGCGGGAATCTCAGCGCCCGCCATATAGGAAATCCCTTCTTGCTGTAAGCTGAAACCGGGACCCGAGGTGGAAGTCATCGTCCGGCATCCGGCCGCCCCAGCGCCCAGTACCATATTTATGGCTGCCAGTTCACTCTCAGTTTGCACGAACACCCTTCCCAGTTCGGGCAGGCGTCTTGCTAACTGCTCGAGCAGCTCATTTTGGGGTGTTATAGGATAACCGAAGTAAGCCTGGC
>DEUU01000464.1 GCA_002362735.1 Dehalococcoidia bacterium UBA3254 | reverse complement strand
GGAACGGTAGCCTGGGCGAACGCAGCAATAGGAAGCAATATGCTTATAATCATTAGCAATGTTGCTAGAAAGGATATCCTTTTAAGTATTGTTTTTTTCATCTTATTTCTCCTTTTCTAACTCCTTCTATTTATGGCGTAAAGTGGGTCACCCCATTGGGTGAAGCCACTCTCGCTGTTGCTGCGGCTGCGCCACTGGAAAAAGTAATCGACGGCGGCGTAGTGTAGCCGGCTCCGGGATTAGTGATCCTGACTCCGGTGATCGGTCCTGTGCCGGCTGCGGTTTTAACCGGTACCGCCGTCGCCTGGACGCCTCCCGCCGGTGGGGCTGCGATGGTTACGGTGAGAGCATTAAACTGAGCCGTAGTGTAACTACCTCCATTGTTAACGGAAATAAAATCGACAGCTCCGGGGGTTATGGTAGAGGTTGCCGTCGCCTGTGTACCACCAGCCGGCGGAGCAGAGAGGGTTACTGCCGGTGCGGTAGTATAGTAACCGCCGGGGTTAGTGATAATAATACCGGTCACCAGTCCTCCGGATACCGTAGCCACTGCGGTCGCCTGACTACCGCCGGCTGGCGGAGTCGCGATCGTAACGGATGGAGCAGTGGTGTAACCAGCGCCTTGATTAGCCACGGCGATAAACAGGACCTGTCCCGGATAGTCGGTGACTCCCATGAAATTGCCAAGTGCAGGTAGTCCTAAGGCCTGTCTACCGGCAGCGCCGACGGCCGGGAGGGTAACGTAGTTATCAGGCAGATATGATGCGCCCAGCACGGGGTGAGTTCCACTGGCGGGATGACCGTTGGGGATGAAAAGCTGGGGATGATCGAATGGAGCCTGTTCCCAGCGCACCCTCTCGTCCGTTAGAGAGATCAGGAAGTTGACCAGCAAATCGACATCTGGATCGCTGATATTGACTACCATGTTCGAGCCCACATCCATGTTGGGATCATTCTGGTCGGCGTAGTCTTCATGCCGGGCGTAGAACTGGACGGTCTGCTTTAGAGTCAGTTCGCCGCCGTGATGGAAGTAAGGTCCGCTCATATCGATGTTGCGCAGACTGGGTATCTTGAAAGCCCCGTCGATGTTGCTGCCGCGGTGGAGATTGGGCTCGGCAGGCCAGGCGATACCGGCGGGGAGGAAAAGTAAGGCCCAGGGCTGATTCGCCAGGACTCCTCTGGTAATCGAAAGATAGGTTCCCGGTAAACCGGCGGCTTCTCCCCCGATGCCCACGTCGTTATGAATAGGCCGGCTGCCGATATTGGTAAAACCGACATCGAAGTTAGCTGAGGGCGGAACGATGGCCAGTTCGCGGTTATGGTCCATCTTAACCGTCATATCTGTCGTTACAAACAGCTTGAGAGGCACATTAGTGAAGCTTGCCTCGGTCAGTTCGCGGCCGCTGTGGCAGAGCTGGCAAGCCCCGAAATTAAGATTGTTAAAGTTTGAGTTCACCTGCTGGGCAAAGTTTTCGGTATGGATGTAGGTAAGCAGTCCGCGCAGGGTATCCTGGGACTTTTTGCTGCTAGGTCCGCCAATCGGGTCGAAAGCCGAGTTATCACCCCCCATAAACTTGTCGTAGGCGGTCTGGTCGGCCCGTAGTAAGGTCTCATACATCTGTATGGAGGTGCCCCAGAACATGGCAAAGTTCGATTCCATGAGGTGGAAACCACCGGGAGTTTGGAGGGTTGTCGCAACGCCGTTAACATCGGGCGGCCCGGTTGCATCCCAGAAGGTGGGCAGGAACGCCCACTGTATCAGATTGACGTACGACAGGTTGATGCCTTTTCCATTAGTATTCACCAGTGTACCGAGCACGCTGTCCGTGGTAGAAATCTGCTGGGCTCCCAACGGAATGATGTTAGGAACAATTGCGTCGGTATAGGAAGCATACGCGGCTGTATCGAGGCCTGTACTGACGATGGTTACTACGGGCGGGGTTACGAAGCCGGCGCCCGGGGCGGTCACGGTTATGGCTGTTATAGCTCCAGTAGCGTTAGTGGTTACAGTTGCGGTGGCACCCGCACCGCCGCCACCGACTATGGAAACTGTAGCGCCGTGTATGTAGTTGGTACCCGGGTTAGTTACAGTAATGCCAGTCACTGTGAAGGTACCGGGGACAAGCGGGTCGGCAGTCATGACTGGCGTGGCCGTGGCCCCCTGTCCGGGGCCTGTCAACCTGAACAGTTTCCGGCCAACATCAGGCAAAGTTCTGCCGGCGAAGGCCATCTCGTCGGAGGTGGCCGAGTTGATCGGGGCGGTCGCCTGCGAAGCCAGCGAACCATCGCCGAAGCCTGCAATGATGTCATACACCAACACTCCGCCGCCGTTGAAATAGACGTACGGTGTCTGGTCTTTACCACCGTTCATATTCTTTCCATTGAAGGTATTATCGGCGCGTCCGTCCCAGAATTGATTGAAGTTGAATAGGGCGTTAATGGCCGGAGCCGCCTGCCGCGGGCCATTGCTGCGGGTGTTTTGATTGCCGATATGGAAAACCGGGTCGACTACAGCAGACCCCGGAGTATCATAAACTCCCTGGGCGAACGGCAGAGTGTAGTTTGGGACAGGCGAACCAGCGTATGTGGCATGAAATGTACCGATTGAACCGACCGGATCGTCGGTATCAAAAAGCACATCGCGCTTCATATAGTTGGTTTCAAACGGGTCCGCCAACTTGTGAAAGGGGAAATCTCCAGTCTGGAGCTGATAGTTGGGTGCTCCAGTACCGCCGGAAAGAGTCGAGCCCCACTGGCTCTGATCGGAAACGTTAGTATTCCGGGAGCCGGGGTTGAGAGTGTTGAGAGTTCGGTTATCCGTTCCGGCTGTAAAATGGCATGAAGCACAGGCCTGTCCGTCACTACCGGCCTGCTGGTCCCAGAAAAGAGCCTTGCCGAGTATCTGCATGGCCGCTCTCTGGACCGTCACCCCGTGTGCCGTGGCATAAGTTGTCAGGGATGCGGGCACCGCCGGGGTAGGAGGGTTAGTAAGAGGGTCTCCGGCCACGGGCGGCGGCGTGGGTCGTTCGATGCCTGTGATTCCGGCCGGATCATTAACAATAACACTGGAAAGGGTATCCATACCCATCTGGCGTACAGCAGCTCTGACTGCGTTGGGGTCAACAGGCGGTAAAGCTCCGCTTACGCCACTTGGGAATAAACCTATCGTTAGCGAGGACAAAATTATTATTGAAATCAGAATTATTATTATTTTTCCGATTTTCTTTTTAAATATTCTCATTTTTCTCTCCTTGTTAATCTTTTCCAGTAACCGAGTTGACCTGAATCATTACATATTTCACCTCCGTGGCCTTTAAGGAAATTCTTTGTCTATTCATTCTCGGTTAAAATAAATGGTAAAATTAAAAAACGTTCGGAATAAAACCCCGAGCCCGGAGACCTCCGTCCCGTCCTGCAAGATCGGCGAAGGTCTCCTTAATTTTAAGTTCCTATCAGATTTAACTTTGCTTTTTTTTATCGTACTTGTTTCCAGGTAATATAATGATAAGTGTTGGTACGTAATTTCTACGTGGAAACCTACGTACTTTTACCCGAAATTGATCCGTTAAAATATTTAATGACGTGAAACCGTTAGATTAGCAGATTTTAGTTTGAGTAAAATGTTGGAAAAGTGCTATATTGACATTAATAATCGCAATTCCATCAGTTTTTAATAAGTTATTCACAAAATTTTAGGACTGGTGTTCAATAACAGAGGATTGAGAAGTGAGTAAAACTCTTCGAGTTTTGATGGTTGAAGACTCTTTAGACGATGCTGAATTAATACTTAGAGAACTCAAAAAAAGGGAGTACGATACCGATTATGAGAGGGTTGAAACTGGCGAAATGATGCTCGCAGCTCTGGAGAGCCGTGAGTGGGATATTGTTATTTCGGACTACGTCCTTCCCCAGTTCAGCGGGCTTGAAGCTTTAAATCTTTTACAGAGAAGAAATTCAGATGTTCCTTGCATTATCACCTCCGGCAGGATAGATGATGAGACAGCGGTAGCAGCTATGAAAGCCGGCGCTAAAGACTACATTATGAAAGATAACCTGAAGCGTTTGGGACAGGCCATCGAAAGAGAACTCAGTGAAGCCCAGGTCCGGCGGGAGCGTCGTAAGGCCGAAGAAACCTTAAAACAGCTAAACCGTGCACGTGAAGTACTTATCAAGATAAATGAGACTCTGATCCGCTCGGCGAACGAAAATGAATTGCTTCAGATGGTGTGTCGTATATTAATCGAAACCGGCAGCTACCGGATGAGTTGGGTTGGATACATTGATGAGAGTGAAGAAAAACGAATTACTCCCGTCGCCTTTGCCGGGTATGTTCAAGGATATCTGGATAATATTCAAGTTACCTGGAGTGACACTGACA
The DNA here is from genome assembly GCA_002362735.1 of Dehalococcoidia bacterium UBA3254. Next base: position 1,805 of record DEUU01000464.1, on the reverse strand, counting down.
ATGGTCACGGACCATCCGGCTTTGCTATCCGGACTTGCAGGCCTTACGTCGTCAGGGATATCCAAACCGATCCGACTTTTTTCCCCTGGCGAGAAGCGGCCATCATTCGAAGTTATGCTTCCTCCGTCTCATTACCCCTTTCCCAAAATGATCATGCTTTCGGAGTGCTCAATATCTATTCGGATGAAAAAGATCACTTTAATAAAGATGAACTCGAATTACTTTCAACTTTAACAAGCGACCTTTCCTTCGGTATTCTGGCTCTCCGAATCAGAGTAGAGCGGGATGGTATGGTCAAAGAATTACGCTCTTTGTCAAGGAAATTGGTTGAGGTTCAGGAAACCGAGCGCCGTAATATCGCCCGTGAACTCCATGACGAAATCGGGCAATCCCTGACTGCTTTGAGGATGCTGTTTGCTCAGATCATTCGATCCCCGGGCAAATATAACCTGGACACGATTACCGAGGCAAATCAAGTCTTAACCGAACTGATGAAGCAAGTTAGAGAGATGTCTCTCAATTTGCGTCCCAGTATGCTGGATGACCTTGGTCTATTACCTACGCTTCTATGGCATTTCGAAAGATTTACGGCTCAAACCGGAATTGAAATCAAATTTGATCACACCGGACTGCAACAAACTCTTCCCACTGAAGTTAATACCACTACCTACCGTATAGTCCAGGAAGGTTTGACGAACATCGCTCGCTACGCAGATGTTAAGGAAGCTAATATAAGTATCCGGATTATTGATGATACTCTATTTATCAGCATTAGGGATTCAGGCCGTGGATTTTCTCCATTGAAACAAAATGTTAATACCGCAGGTTTAAGTGGAATGAGAGAGAGAGTTTTATTGCTGAACGGCAAATTTTCACTTAATACTGCTCCTGGAGAGGGAACGCATATTCTCGTTGAGCTACCTGTTCAGAACCGAAAATGAAATAGAAAGGACTATCATGATAATATGATTAATATTGTTCTCGCCGATGACCACAATATTGTGAGAAAAGGGATCCGAGCGGTACTTTGTGATGAATCGGATTTTAAAATAATCGGAGAAGCCGCCGATGGGTTGGAAGCCATCAACCTGGTGGAAAAACTACAACCTGAAATCCTGGTATTGGACCTTATGATGGGCGGAATCAATGGTTTGGAAGTAACCCGTCAACTTCATAAAAAACGTCCAGAAACCGGGATTGTAGTTCTTTCTATGCATAGTAATGAAGCTTATGTCCTGGATGCTTTACGTTCCGGAGCAAGGGGATACGTTTTAAAGGATAATACTACAGAAGAGCTGGCGCGAGCTATCCGCGAAGTAGCGTGCGGCCATCGATATTTGAGTTCCGTCCTTGCCGAACGGGCAATCGAAGCTTACGCGGGTAAAACAATGGTTAATTCCCAGGACCCCTATGATCAGCTAACTACTCGAGAACGTGAAATCTTGCATATGGCAGCCCAGGGATTCAGCAACTTAGAGATTGCAGGGCGACTATTTATTAGTCCCCGCACAGTTGAAACCCATCGTTCTAATCTGATGCACAAATTGGGAGTTCATTCTCACGCTGAACTGCTTAAGTTTGCCATGGCCCACGGCATTATTCCAAGTTAATTTAAATACGTAATTTTTCCTCGAAACCTCAGTATACTTACGGATTCCATTATTCTTTCTTTTTATCTAATCTAAATGTGAAACCCATCTCGCTTTGTTTATGCGAATTAAAATTGGATTTGGATGAAGTGAGTATGCAATTTACTGAAATTAATCAAGCCAATACCATTTTTGTAATATTATCATTTGAAGGAC
>DEUU01000323.1 GCA_002362735.1 Dehalococcoidia bacterium UBA3254 | reverse complement strand
CTACCGCACGGACGATGCCAACAATGTTACCGGCAGCTTCACCAGAGTTCTTTAACATTAATTTAAAACTTTTTTCTTCATTAGTCTTCTGGGGCGTGAACGTTTGAGCCGTATAATATTCTGCCCCGGTACTGCCCTCCGAAGCCACATTGAATTCATATTTCGTTAGACTCGCTCCGGCTGCGGTAACCAAGTTAATTCCTGAAACAGTCAAAGCAAATAACAGCAGCAATGAGATTATAGAAAACAGTAGCTTTCTCACCTTCCCCCCTCCATCCAGTAGAATCTGAAATCAAAGTACTACAACTTATTACTATGCAATAAAAAAATGAAAGTCACAATTAGCCAAAAAGACAATTCGAGTAGTCCTTTTATTTTTGTTCCCGCCCTGAAGGACTATCTTGAGAATGTTCATATAGCTACGATTGGATTTCATCAGATGAATCATTGACATTTAGGTAAATATTACCTATTATTAGCTTTATTAATTTAGAAATTCTTAAATAGGAGGACCGATGATTAAAAAATTGCATCATATGGGCATAGCTGTTGATAACCTTGATGAAGGTATTAAATTGTATGAAAGTATCCTCGGAACAAAACCCCTGTTCACTAAAGATATTCCGGAAAAAGAAGCCCGGGTGGCTCTTTTCAAAATCGGTGAAGATGTAGAAATTGAGCTATTATCAGCAACGGGACCGGGCTGTGATATCAAAGAATTTATTGAGAAGCATGGTCAGGGAATTCATCATATTGCCCTTGAGGTAGATGATATCAAGGGTGAAATAAAGAGAATGCCTCGCCTGGGGATCAAAATGGTAGATCAGGAACCCAGAAGAGGTGTAGCCGGGCAAGTGGCATTTATGGATGCCACAACAACTAAAGACGTTATGATTGAGCTGGTCCAGCCCAGTCATTAAAATTTAACTGGTCATACAATAACCTGGTTAGAGTGTTAATAATTGGATATTAAAAAGAAGGCGGGCGAATAATCGCCCGCCTTCTTTTTATAATTTAATTAATTTTTGCTTACTTTAATCCGAGATCTTCTACCTTTTCCGGGAGAGGTACCCCATTCGAATCCCAGTTCATTAAAGTGTAAAAATATTTCCTCATCCGGTCATACCCAGCTCGGTCTGCCTGAAATTTGGCTAATGCCCCGTTGGTGGTCGGCCCAAGGAGCCGCTCAGGTAATACATCATCCTCAGCGGTAAGCCCTTCCCGCAAATTGAACATTCTCATTAAAGTTAAAACTCTTTCTCCAATTCGCACCAACTCTACCGTGCCAGTATCCCAACCGGTTAACCCTTTGAGAAGGTCTACCATTTGCTGGAAATTTATTGACGGGAAATGGCAGGCCACTAAACAATCGTTAAGGACGGCTCTTATTTCAGAAGCCTTATAAACGGCCACTTTATAAGTACCTAAATCGTTTTGTTTCACCGGTTCATTTAAACCGAAAGGATGATACATCGCAAAAATCGGAGGAACTGCCAGCAGACCATCTGGTTCAGCGTGACAATGGTCCGCCCCGTTGGCGGCAGTCATATAGGTCAAGGCTAAAGCAGAGCCGACCCTGGGATCATGCATCCCGGGTTCCAATCCCTTAACGTGTAAAGCAAAGGCTTTACTGCCTTTCCCAATCTTCTCGGACATTCTGGCAGTTCCCTCCGCCAGAAAATCACCAAAACCTTCACGCCTGGCAATCATATCGATAAGTTTAAGCATGAGGTCGGCATCTCCCCATTTCAATTCCAGACCACCTGTATCCTTTTTTGTCAAAAGACCTCTCTCATAACACTCTATGGCAAAAGAAATAGCGCTTCCAGCAGAGATCGAATCCAGGGAATATGCATTAAGAAGTTGATTGCCCCGGCAAATAGCTTTTATATCCTTTACTCCGCAGTTAGAGCCGATGGAAGCCAGGGTCTCGTACTCAGGACCACCATAAGCCGGATCAACTTTATAGGGCTCTTCTATCTTTACTATTTTCTTGCAGCGTACCATACAGGCAAAACAGCCTTCCATGCCGGTACGAACGGTATCCCTTAAGACAGTAGCATTAATATCCTTTACCTCTGGGAATACTCCGTCCCTGAAATTCCTTATCGGAAGATCCCCGGAAGCTTCACCGCCGATCATTTGGATGCCTCCCCCGGTTCCAAATTCCGATTGAGGATAAGGATGGGTCATTTGCTGACGAACACCTTTAATCAAATCGGAGTCAGCTACAGGAGGCAGGGTATGACCTCTGGCAGCGACTGCCTTCAGGTTCTTGGAACCCATGACAGCTCCCAGCCCTCCCCTGCCGGCGGCGTCAAAACAGCCTTCCATAATACAGGCAAAGCGGACCAGGTTCTCTCCTCCAGGACCGATCATGGCTACATGTATCTTTTCATCCCCCAGCTCAGCCCGGATAGCGTCCTGTGTCTCTTTAGTCTCTTTACCCCACAGATAACCGGCATCCCTGATCTCAACCTCTCCATCATGTACCCAGAGGTAGACCGGCTTTTCTGCTTTCCCTTCAAAGATAACAGCATCGTAGCCCGCCCTCTTGAATTCAGCCATCCAGAACCCGCCTACCTCAGACTTGGCGATGCCTTTAGCTAAGGGTGACTTGGCTCCGATACAGTTACGAGAAGCTCCAGGCAAGATATGACCCGTTAATGGCCCCAGAGCAAAGATTAGTTTATTCTCCGGACCAAGGGGATCGATACCCGGTTTAAGTTCATTCCAGAGATAATAAGCCACAAATCCAGCCCCGCCCAGATATTTGCGGCACATCTCTTCCTTGAGAGCCTCGGTTGTAATAGTTTTAGTAGTCAGATTTACTCTCAGAATTTTACCGTTGTAACCGAGTGGAAACTGTGGTTTAGGGGGTCCGGGAGGAGGACCGCCAGGGCCAGGTCCATGTCCTTCAGGTGGGTTGCCGGATCCAGGTTTATTTTGAACCATTTTAAAGCCTCCTACAGTGAATAAATTATTCCCTTAATATTTAAGATTGCACAAAAGATTAGTGAAAGAGTCCATATGCAGATACGCAAACCCCTGTTTGTCTTCAATGTGCTTATCATACAAATAATACAATAGAACAGAGATTTAATGCAATATACGCATAGGCCTTTCGAAACTGGCTTAATATGTTTCAACTTCGACCGGCTGGGAAAGTATCTTTTCTTAATCTGATTACATAATTTTATGGATTTCCTATTTATAATGAAAATGATATATCCAGATAGGGGTGGTTCACATAATCCTCCCAAGGAGAATTCAGCATGTTGCTAAAGGAAACCAAAGTTTCAAATCAAAAACCGGCCGCACTTGAGACCGTCAAGGGCCCGGGTAAAGTGCCTGTGCAACTCCGGGTTAACGGCGCAATCTACTCAATATTTGTTGAACCTCGCCGAACTTTACTTGAAGCTTTGCGGGTAGATCTTCATCTAACCGGGACTAAAAAAGTATGCAACATGGGAGAATGCGGCGCCTGTACAGTAATTATGGACGGTAAGGCAGTCTATTCGTGCCTTCTGCTGGCTATTGAATGTGAAGGTCATTCAATTTTGACTATCGAAGGAATATCTGATGGAAGTCATCTTGATCCGGTGCAGGAGGCTTTCGTAAAGCATGACGCCTTTCAGTGCGGATTCTGCACCCCAGGACAAATTATGTCAGTGAAAGCGTTATTGGAACACAATCCTGACCCTGACCAGGAAGAGGTTCGAAAAGCCGTTTCTGGAAACATTTGCCGCTGCGGTTCCTACCTTAAGATATTTGCGGCGGCAAAAGAAGCTGCCCAGACATACCGATCATTACACTCTCAATCAAACAGGAAATAATTATGGCTAAGCTAATAAAAACCAAAACCGAATGGGAAGGCACGGTCCACGAAGAATATTCCATAATCGAAGGTAATCCATCTCCAATCTGGCCGTCCGAAAAAAAATTTAAAGTAATCGGAAAAGATCAAACTCGAATCGACGGGACTGAAAGAGTCACAGGGAGAGCTACATATACCTATGACGTTCAGCTTCCAGGAATGCTCTATGCAAAAATACTTCGGTCACCGCACCCTCATGCCAGAATAAAAAAACTGGATATTAAACGTGCACTGTCACTGTCTGGCGTCCGGTCAATACTGACCTATCAGAATGTTCCCAGGATTTCATGGTGGAATGACACCATAATTTTAGAGGATACGGTGAGGTTTGCAGGTGACGAAATAGCAGCCATAGCAGCAGATGACATCGATATCGCTGAAGATGCCCTTAGATTAATAGATGTAAAATACGAGATTTTGCCCTTTGTATTAACAATCGAGGATGCTCTGCGGCCAGGAGCACCAAAGGTCTATCCCCAGGGAAACCTTGTAGGAGGAAAAGCCCGCGAATATCAGAGGGGAGCCATTAAACGGGGATTTGAGGAAGCTGATGTCATAGTTGAAGAAACCTTTAAAACTCAATCCGTATTACATAATTGTCTCGAATCACACGGTGTGGTCGCCAGGTGGGAAGGTGAAGTGCTGACGGTCTGGGAATCCACCCAATCGATCTACAAAGTCCAGGAAGAACTGATGGAAGCATTTAATCTACCCCAGAATAAAGTCAGAGTAATTTGCGAATATATGGGCAGTGGATTTGGCAGTAAACAGTATTCCGGAAAATGGTCAATTCTGGCTGCTCTCCTGGCGCGCCAAACTGGCAGGCCAGTACATTTAATGTACGACCGTTATGAGGAAAATTTAGCTGCCGGAAACCGGGCGCCGACACTACAGCACCTTAAAGTCGGTGCCAGGCGTGACGGGACAATAACCGCTATCGACCTGGATGGTTCTATTTCTATCGGTGCTTACGGCTGGAGCGTTCTTTCTGTAGAAGGCCCAGCCCAGATAATGTATGCCTGCCCCAATGTACACACCATCATCCGTTCGGTCTTTACCCATACCGGTCCAGCCCGTTCATTTCGCGGACCAGGATATGTAGAAGGTAATTTCCCTCTCGAGTCGACAATCGATGAAATGGCGAAAAAACTCAATATTGACCCAATTGCCATGAGATTAAAGAACCACGCCGATCAGGAACAAACCAGCGGACGAAGATATTCAGCAAATCATTTGAAAGAGTGTTATCAAAAGGGATCGGAGTTGATTGGATGGTCATCTAATCCCCCTGTTTCAAAGAATAATAGCCATAAAAAAAGAGGTCTGGGGATGGCAAGCCAAACCTGGGGTGGAGGCGGTGGACCTCCTGCCTATGCCTGGGTCAGAATAAACAATGATGCAACTATTGAAGTAATTATCGGCAGTCAGGATATTGGAACCGGCACGCGGACAGTTCTGGCTCAAATTGCAGCTGAGGAGCTGGGCTGCAATATTGATAATATTGTCGTCCGCCTGGGCGATACTGCTGGCGGACCATATGATCCGGTAAGCTGGGGCAGTATGACGATTTCCTCTGTTGGACCAGCGGTGCGGCAGGCAGCTATTGATGCGCGTAACCAGCTCACCGAAATTACGGCTGACTTTTTGGGTATTTCTCCGAATGAAATGGAAATTAAAGAAGGGAACATTTTGATTAAAGGGAAAAGAAGATCTCCTATAAAGTTAATTGATGTGCTGGGAGAAACCGGCGAATTTACTATTCTGGGTAAAGGATCGAGAGAACCTAATCAGACGGATTCCGAGGTACGGACCTTCGGTGCTCAATTCGCTGATGTTGAAGTAGACGTTTTAACTGGAGAAGTAAATGTTCTTAAAATGGTTACTGTTCATGATGTAGGAAGGGTAATGAATCCTCTGGGCGCTGGAAACCAGGCCGAAGGCGCATTGATACAGGGCATTGGATATGGACTAAGTGAAGAAAGGATCGTCGATCAGAATACCGGAATCGTCCTCAATGCCAATATGGAGGAATATTTACTTCCAACCGCTCTCGACTTCAATGATATTAGTTGTGCTTTCATCGATAAGCCGGACAATCTTGCCAACACACTTGGAGCTAAAGGACTGGGAGAGCCAGCATTAATTCCAACAGCTCCAGCCATTGCCAATGCGATCGCTCGGGCGACGGGTATCCGCTTCTTATCCTTGCCGATAACACGTGACAAAATACTCACTGCTGTTGAGAAATTTGGCGACACCGGGGGTTCATTACCATGAGAAATTTTGAGCACGTGAATGTTACTTCCATCGCTAGCGCTATCAAAAACCTCGAAGGAAATTATTCTTTGCCCATTGCCGGAGGGACAGATTTAATTACTCAAATGAAATCTGATATTCTCAGACCGGAGAGGCTGGTAAACCTGAAAGAGATTCCTGGATTAAAAGACATCCGTTTCGACGAATCAAGTGGTTTAGAAATTGGAGCCTTAGCTACCCTGGCTGAAATCGCCGGCTTCGAAATGGTCGAGAGAAGATATCCCGTTCTGCTTCAATCTATTTCGGCAGCTGCATCGCCTCAGATTCGTAATTCAGGAACAATAGGGGGCAACTTGAATCAGGGCTCCAGATGCTGGTACTATCGTGGCCCATTTCACTGCTGGCTAAAAGGTGGAGAAATCTGCTACGCAAGACAGGGTGAAAATGAACACCATGCTATCTTTAGAGGAGGACCCTGTTATACCGTTCAACCCTCAGACCCGGCAATCGCTTTAGTAGCACTTAATTCTAAAGTTCGCATTCGCAGCAAACAGGGTGAGAGAATCATCCCCCTTGATCAGTTCTTCCAAAAACCCAAAAACGATAGTCGGCAGCTTAATATACTCAAATCAAACGAATTTATTACCGGATTAACAATTCCGTTACTAGATGAAGGAAGCCGCGGGATATACTTAAAAGCCATGAGCCGAAGAGTCTGGTCATTCGCTCTGGTAAGCGTCGCGGCGCAACTCAGTTTTAAAGGTCATCTGGTGAAAGATGCACGTCTGGTGCTGGGAGGAGTTTCTGCAGTCCCCTGGCTTGTTTCTGAAGCAGCGAGTACCCTGCAAAATCAAAAACTCGATGATAACTTGATCGATGATATTGCCAATCTATCAGTGAAAGATGCACATCCTTTGAGTAAAAATGCTTATAAAATTCCTCTCATCAAGGGCTTAGTCAAAGAAGCACTCAATTCATTGAGACTTTGATCCTGCCAATTTGCCCGGTTTCCTAATAATAATATAATATTGAATAGGATGCGTATTTTTCTTCGAACAGCCTCTCTATTCTGGAAATATTGGCCTCGAGCTTTGGTCACTTATGCGTGTCTTCTGATTGGCTCGGGACTGACGTTGATTATTCCGCGTCTGACTGGTCAAGCCATCGATCTGGCTTTGAGTTCGGGGCAGTTGTATTCTCTGATATTAACCGCTGCGTCTATTGCTGGAGCCGGTTTCTTGCGAAGTATCTTTAGCTACTGGCAAAGCTATTTATCGGAGTATCTCTCTCAAAAAGTAGCTTACGACCTCCGTAATCAATTTTATAATCACATCCAGAGACTCAGTTTTGCCTTTCATGATCAGTCACAAACGGGACAATTGATGTCGCGGGCAACAATGGATATTGAGGCTGTTCGGATGTTTGTCAGCTTTGCGGCTATCCGGGGTCTTTATTTTCTCATTTTGATGGTTGCCATCATTGTACTGTTACTCACTATTGACTGGAAACTAGCATTAATCAGTTTAAGCATAATTCCTTTTATATTTTTACGGACTATATCGATCAATCAGAAGCTTAGAGTTCTCTGGGCAAAGGTCCAGCAAGGCCTGGGCGTTCTAGGCGCCACTATACAGGAAAATCTTACGGGAGCCAGAATCGTCAGGGCTTTCGCCAGAGAAAGATATGAAAACCAGAAATTTCAGAAGCAAGCTGAATCTATCTACCATCAGGAAATCGAAATTAACAACTTACTGGCTTCTAACAGCCCTTTTATGAGTTTTGCCTTAACCCTCGCAATGGCAGCAGTCCTCTGGTACGGAGGAAGGCAAGTTATCGCCGGTACCTTGACTCAGGGTGAGCTAGCCCAATTCTTAATATACCTGTTTCTTTTAATCATGCCTATCAGGATGATCGGCTGGTTATCAATGCTCTTTTCACGCGCGATGGCTTCCGGACGCCGCATCTATGAAATAATAGACCAGGCGTCTCTTATAAAAGATAAACCCGGTGCTGAAGAATTTAAAGAAATTAAAGGTGACGTGGCTTTTCGGAATGTCTCTTTTGGATATAATAGTCAAGAACCTATTTTAAAAGAGATTAGTTTCGAGGCTAAACCCGGTCAGGTCGTGGCTCTGGTTGGCGCCAGCGGCAGCGGTAAAACTACAGTTGCCAATCTCATTCCGCGTTTTTATGATGTCACTTCGGGAGGTATTTCCATTGACGGAGTTGACATAAGAAATGTCACCATTTCGTCTTTGAGAAGACACATCGGCATCGTCCAGCAGGATAGTTTTCTATTTTCTGCATCTATCCGCGATAATATTAGTTACGGTAAACCGGATGCCACACTGGATGAAATCATCCGGGTCGCAAAGACGACTCACTTACACGAATTTATAGTTTCTTTACCGGATGGATATGATACTCTGGTTGGAGAAAGAGGAATAACTCTTTCCGGAGGCCAAAAACAGCGCCTGGCAATGGCGCGAACTCTTTTACTTGATCCGCGAATATTAATTTTGGATGACTCAACTTCCAGCGTCGATAATCAGACTGAATTTCTTATTCAGCAGTCTCTGAGCGCCGTCCTGGCTGGACGTACCACATTCATCATTGCCCATCGTTTACGTTCGGTTCTTCGGGCGGATTTGATTTTGGTAATGCAAAATGGTCGCATTGTTGAACAGGGGACCCATCACGAACTACTGGCTAAAAACGGATTGTATCAACAGTTATACGGATTACAATTCCAACCGGAAGTGGAAGAGTTATCATTACCGGTTTTAATACCCGAGACCCAAAGTTCAATTACAACCGGTGGGAATGGACATCAAAATCCCTCAGCTGAAAAAAAGTACTTAACAGATAGTTTAACCGGATCAGATGATATACTTTATGGCAAACCTTATGATTCCCGCGTTGTTTCCCGTTTAATAGGGTACTTTAAATCTCAAAACCCCGCAGTTATCTTAACTATTGCAGCTACGCTATTATTTACGTTTAGTTCTGTAGCTAACCCTTATATTGTTGGGCTGGCAGAAGATAACTATATCGTAACAGGGAATCAGGGAGGACTTAACATAATAGTATTAATCCTGATTGGCATGGGTCTTCTGAACTGGATTTCTTATTACACTCAGATCAGGGCAGAAGCTCTTCTGGGGCAGAGGATATTATTGAACCTGCGGAATCAACTTTTCGATCATTTACAGAGATTATCAGTGCGATTTTTCAGCCACAATGAAGTGGGAAGAATCATGTCCCGAGTCCAAAATGATGTGGGAGAACTTGGAGAATTCCTGGACTCAGGAGCTTTCTGGGTTATTGGGGAAGCTGTCAGCATGGTGGCTATTATCGTAGTTCTTTTCACGATGGAATTTAAACTAGCTTTGATAACTCTGGCGGTGGTCCCGGTATTGATTATCTTTATTGTATTATGGCAGTCCAGAGCGAGGAAAGCCTTTATTAGAGTGCGACAGGCCATTTCTTCTGTCAACAGCGCTCTCGAAGAGAATATTTCCGGTGTGCGGGTTACCCAGAGTTTATCCCGGGAGGATATTAATATCCGCCTGTTCGATAGTATAAACAAGGAAAATTTTAAGGTTAACGTCCAATCCGCCCGGATCTCCGCCGCCATGATGCCTGCCGTAGAATTGCTTTTATCACTGGGAATTGCCGCAATTGTCATGTTTGGAGGTATTGGAGTTTTAAACGGTAGTTTGCTAATTGGAACTCTGGTGGCATTTATCCTTTATATACAGAACTTTTTCGATCCTATTCGAAGCTTAACCATGGAATACGCTCAGCTGCAAATTGCAATGGCTTCGGGAACTCGAATTTTTGAATTGCTGGATATCAAACCCGAAATTTCTGAAAGTCCTGACAGTGTAAGTATGGATAATCTCTGCGGAGAGATAAAATTTGAAAACGTTTCTTTTGGTTACGACTCGGAAATCGAAGTAATCCATAACCTTGATCTTCGTATTACGCCAGGAGCGACGGTAGCGTTAGTGGGACCTACGGGTACCGGTAAAAGTACCATTATTAATTTAATTGCTCGTTTTTATGACGTAACGAAAGGTCGGATTTTAGTTGACGGCGTTGACTTGCGGAAGATTGATCTTCATTCATACCGGAAAAAGCTTGGTTTGGTCCTTCAAGAACCGTTTCTGTTTTCCGGGACCATCAAAGACAATATTCGTTACGGTAACCTTGAAGCAAGCAACGAAGAAATCATTTTCGCATCTAAGAGTGTTGGCGCTCACGAATTCATCACTCACCTGGAAAAAGGGTATGACACTGAGCTTCAGGAGAGAGGACAAAACCTGAGTATGGGGCAGCGTCAACTCATCAGCTTTGCCAGAGCATTAATTGCAGATCCGGCTATACTCCTTCTGGATGAGGCTACTGCCAGTATCGATTCTTACAGCGAAAACATTATCCAAAGCGGTCTCAAACAGCTTAAAAAAGGGAGAACTACCATTATCATTGCTCACCGATTATCTACTATAGTTGATGCGGATTTGATTGTAGTAATGGACCAGGGAAGAATTGTTGAAACCGGCCGGCATGGTGATCTCCTGGAGCATCATGACCTTTATTATCGTCTTTACGAAATGGCCTACGCTCAGGTATATTGAGCTTTCTTGCATTCTACGTTCGGTTCTAGGTATAATTATTTGAATGTCAACTTGGGGAGGGACATATGGAAATCAATGTGTCCCAACAATTAAAAGCTCATATCGGTTATGTCCGTGAATACGATGTCGAAGATTATATCGATATTCTTGGTATCAACATTAAAACTAAAGTCGAAGGAAGAGTTAAACTAACCAAAACTAATCGGGGAATTCTGGTCCAGGGAACTCTACAGGCAAAAATACCCGGTGAATGCAGCCGCTGTCTGAAAGTGTTTGATTATCCCCTGACAATAAACTTAGAGGACGAATATTTTCCGGTTATTGATGTAAATAGCGGTACGCCTCTTGAATTACCTGATGAAACGACCAGTTTTACGATTGATGAGCATCATATACTTGACTTAAGCGAGGCGATACGTCAAAATGCATTACTGGCGGTTCCGATGAAACCGCTTTGTCGTGAGGATTGCGCGGGTCTTTGCCAAACCTGCGGAAGGGACTTGAATAAAGGGCAGTGTGATTGCGAAAAATCTGAGATAGACCCGCGCTGGGCAAAACTGGTTAATCTTGCTTCAGCAGGTAAAAAAGTAAAAAAACGTAAAAAAGAAATGGAGTAAAAAATGGCCCCTCTAACTAAACGGAAATATGCTAAATCACGTCAAAGAGAAAGACGTGGACATATGAAAATCGAAACGCCTTCAATGGATACATGCCCTCAATGCCACAGTGCGAAATTGGCACACCATGTTTGTCCCACCTGCGGTAATTATAATGGCAGGGAAGCAATAAAAATCGAAGCTCCCAAGAAAAAGACAACTTAGGTATTAACCTGACCAAGGGTAAGGGTAATTTATTCCGGGTGCTTTCAAAATTACGGTAATTCATTTTTATGAAGTTTTCAATAACGGCTGAAATTATTTCAGCCGTTTCTAATGCATAGAATTTCCTGTAAACGGTTTTTGAGTGTTAGTTTGTACGTTTTAACCAGTAACAGTTTTTGTGTTTACGGAGGATTTAATGGCTGAGGTAGGAAACATAGCTTATGTTTTCCCTGGTCAAGGTTCTCAAAAGGTGGGTATGGGGCGAGACCTGTTCGATAATTCTCCATATGCCAAGAGTGTTTTCCTTGAAGCTGATAATGTACTCGGATTTTCTCTTTCAAAATTATGTTTTGAAGGTCCTGAGGAAGAATTACGCCAGACCGTTAATGCCCAGCCTGCTCTGTTGACCATGAGCATTGCATGTTATCAAGCGGCGATAAATCCAGGAGGTAAAGATCATGTCCCTGCCCCAACGTTCCTGGCGGGTCACAGTCTTGGAGAATATACCGCTTTGGTCTTAGCTGAAGTTCTCGATTTTTCCACGGCTTTATTTCTGGCACGCGAAAGAGGCCGTTTGATGCATGAAGCAGGTCAAAAGACACCCGGCGGCATGGCTGCGATATTAGGTATGGATGAAGCTGCTGTCAAAGAAATTTGCCAGACAACGGGTACCTGGTTAGCCAATATCAATTGTCCCGGTCAGCTTGTCATCAGCGGAGCCAGGGATAATATCGTTAGAGCCATTGATCTCGTCAAATCCAAAAGCATCCGCGCAATACCGCTGCAGGTTAGCGGAGCATTTCATTCTCCATTAATGCAACCCGCTGCTGAAGACCTGTCAGCTATAATTGGGCGTCTTCATTTCAAAGAGCCTGTCGTGCCCATCGTGGCTAATACTTCAGCTCAACCACTGAGTAACGCTAAAGTTATCAAAGAAGAATTGATGCTGCAGCTAACAAATAGCGTTCAATGGCAGCGCTCAGTTGAATTTATGATTTCAAATGGAATCTCAACTTTTATAGAAATCGGCTCGGGAAATGTCCTGACCGGTCTGGCAAAAAGAATAAATAAAAATGTCAAAACTTTAAACATTGGATCTATGGCCGAGATCGTTAATATTAAAAATCAATAAGCTAACAATTCCGGAGGTAATCATGAAATTAACTGGAAAAGTGGCTCTGGTGACCGGCAGCGGCCGGGGAATAGGGAAAGCAATTGCCCAAAAACTCTCTGATGAAGGAGCTACCATCGTAATCAATGATGTAGCTGACGCGGCTCAATCAACCTCTGAGGAGATTAAAGCAGCTGGAAGGCAAAGTATATTCATTAAAGGAAGCGTTAGTTCATCAGAAGACGTTAACCGGATGATTGAACAGATTGTATCAAATTTTGGCAGAATTGATATTTTAGTTAACAACGCTGGAATCACCCGAGACCAGATCACGATGCGGATGACTGACGAAGATTGGGATGCTGTATTAGCCGTAAACTTAAAGGGAGTTTTTCTCTGTACACGGGCGGCCTTAAAATACATGTTAAGACAGCGCTGGGGCAGGATCATTAATATCAGCAGCATATCCGGAATCACTGGAAACCCCGGACAGATCAATTATTGTGCTGCTAAAGCCGGTATTATTGGAATTACCCGCACAGTTTCTAAAGAGATGGCTTCACGTCTGGTTACCGTGAATGCCGTCGCTCCGGGTTTCATTGAAACCGACATGACAGATAAGATTCCAGAAAAAGTAAAAGAAGAATTCAAAAAAAGAATCCCGGCTGGATATTTTGGTTCACCTAAAGATGTTGCGGAAGTGGTCGCGTTCCTGGCTACAGAAGAAGCAAGGTACATCACCGGGCAGGTGTTGTGTGTTGATGGCGGCATGGTTTCTGGTTGATAAAAAGTGAACATCATAGTCGACAATGCTATAATGGTTAGTCAGGTGGTTAAGCAATGAAAGGTGCAAGACATAAAGCCAGAGAAATAGCGCTTCAAACGTTGTATGAAATTGATGCTGTCGGCCATACGTCTGAAGAAGCGCTGAATCATATCCTTTCACGGATAGAGGTTTCGGATGATGTCCCCGTGTTTGCCCGTGAATTGGTAAACGGGGTTAGACAATTCAAGGATGAATTAGACCAGAACATTCGGGATTTTGCTCCTGCCTGGCCTCTTGACCAGATATCAATTGTAGATAGAAATATCCTCAGACTTGCAATCTTTGAAATTATACATGATAATAAAATCCCAGTTAAGGTTGCGATTAATGAAGCAGTGGAACTGGCAAAAACTTTCGGCAGCAATAATTCTTCCCGTTTCATAAACGGAGTATTAGGATCCGTCAGCAACCTGGTATCAAACAAAAAAACATAGTGGAGGTTACTTAAAAGTGGCGGCAACAATTTTTGATAGATTGAAGAAAATAATCGTTGATCAATTGGGCGTTGAAGAGAAGGATGTCATCCCGGGAGCCAAATTTGCAGATGATTTGGGCGCCGATTCTCTGGATCTGGTTGAATTGATCATGGCGATAGAAGAAAACTTCAGTACCCCTAATCTCAAAGTCGAAATACCCGATACCGATGCCGAAAAAATATTGACTGTTCAGGATGCCATCGATTACATAAAGAAGTTAGGAATCGCTGAAGCTTAAACTGTATTTTTAGCTGGCAACCCTATATATTTACCAATTACCTTTCGGAAATGATAGCCATATACTGAAAGAGTAACGAACATTGGGAACGCGCGTGGCCGGGTAACGAGTGTAGAAGCAAATAGCTTCCAATAATATCTTCTTCCTTTTTCGCGAATACCCAGGAACCACATGCTGTTGATAAGCCCGCACATATTATTGAACAGACTCATGGTCCGTCTCCAATGTATGTGAGGAATTCCTATCCTGGTTTTCGGCTTATATTCTTTGATCAAAGTCTTGATTCGTGCATAATACTGCTTGGGAGCATAAATAGTATTCAAGACGTTCTTGTATCCGTTAATCAAAGAATCGCGATTCATCTTCGGGACAAAATTCAGAGAATAGTCCATGTTGTCTCCCGAAAAATCCTCTTTTAATAAGCGGTTTTCACCTTTGAGACGTTGATATAATCGCGTACCCTTAGGAGCATTCAAGAGACCTACCATCGCTGTCACGATGCCGCTTTTTTGAATAAAGTTAATTTGAGTTTTAAAGATACTCGCGGGATCGTTATCAAATCCGACGATAAAACCCGCCATCACTTCCAGACCGTGATTATGAATCGTCTTCACGGAGGCCACCAGATCACGACTTATATTTTGATTTTTGTTACACTCGGAGAGGCTGGCTTCATTGGGTGTTTCGATTCCGATAAAGACTCTGGAGAACCCTGCTTTGGCCATCTGATTCATTAATTCTTCGTCATCCACAAGGTTGATTGAAACTTCCGTAAATAACGTAAAAGGATACCTTTTCTTTTTCTGCCATTCTATTAAGGCAGGTAGGATTTGCTGTTTAAGCTTGTTTTTATTGCCAATAAAGTTATCATCCACGATGAATAAACTACCCCGCCAACCCGCGCGATGAATTGAATCCAATTCAGCGATAATTTGCCCTGTATTTTTTGTCCTGGGAATGCGTCCGTCGAGAACAGTAATATCGCAGAATTCACAATTGAATGGGCAACCGCGTGAATATTGCAGACTCATAGAAGAATATTTTTTCATATGTATCAATGACCACAGCGGGAGAGGCGTATTGGTTATCTGAGGATGTTCATTTGTATTATAAACATGTTTCGCCTTGCCTTTCATCAGGTCGGATAGGAATAGTGGTAAGGTAATTTCGGCTTCATTCAATACCAGATGATCGACTTCATCAAATTGTTCAGGTTCGGTCGTAAAAAGCGGTCCTCCGGCGACAGTTTTCACATTCAGTTTTTTTGCCCGCTGTATAACTTCTTTGGCTGAAGCTCGCTGGACAACCATCGCGCTGATAAAAACATAATCTGCCCATTTAAGTTGTTTATCTGTCAGAGAAGAGACATTCAAATCAATTAATTTTTTCTCCCACTCCTTGGGAAGCATTGCTGCAACCGTCAAGAGACCCAGAGGAGGGAAAGCAGCTTTTTTCAATATAAATCGCAAAGCGTGTTTAAAGCTCCAGAAAGTATCGGGATATTGAGGATATACCATTAATATTTTCAAATCAGTCTCCCATTTATAACAAAGAAACCCAAATTAACGTTATTGTATCATTTTATAAACCGAAAAGATATCAATTCTTCCCTAATTTATTATACGACAGCCCGGATAATATCCTCCAGAACTTTTTGCCAGTTCTGACCTAATCGTTTCAGGTTGACGATCAATTGAGAAATACCAATTTTTATCCCGTATCTATACATAGGCCCTAATTTCTGACGATTAAATTGGAGGCCTGGAAGAATTCGGATAGTAACGATGTTTTCGTTAGTGGATACAGACTCAATTCCTGCGCTGGATGCCAAAACTTTAAGTCTGACAGCATAGATCAGGTTATTAACTACCTCTGGTAAAGGACCAAACCGGTCTCCAAGCTCTTTAGCCAAATCATCAACTTGCTCGAGTTTAGTTACTCCAGTTAGTCTTTGATAAATGCTTAGTCTCATGTCCATATCGGAGATGTATTCATCCGGTATAAAAGCTTTTAGTGGTAAATCCATAGACGGCTCTGGTCTGTAAACCGGCTTACTTTCGGGTTTCCTTCCTTCCACCCTGGCTTTCTGATCTTCTACGGCTTCAGATAACAACTGATTATAAAGATTAAAACCAACCGCCGTTATATTTCCACTTTGTTTGGTACCCAACAATGTTCCGGCACCCCGGATTTCCAGGTCTTTCATAGCAATTCCGAATCCTGCTCCTAGCTCTGTGGCTTCAAAAATAGTCTGGAGCCTTTTTTCCGCTATGGGGCCGAGACGCTTGTTTCTATCATAGAGAAAGTAAGCATAAGCCAGATTGCTTCCACGACCAATCCTACCCCTGAGCTGATAAAGCTGTGTTAGTCCGAATCTATCAGCCTGGTTAACGATCAGAGTGTTAACATTGGGCAAGTCCAATCCGGATTCAATTATAGTCGTACAGACCAAAATATTGCTTTCACCTTTTTGAAATTTCACCATGACCTTTTCCAGTTGTTCTTCCGGCATCTGACCATGGGCAATATCTATTTGAGATTCAGGAACAAGGGCTTTAATCTTGCTGGCGATAGCTGCAATTCCCTGGACCCTGTTATGTACAAAAAAGACCTGACCATTGCGCT
>DEUU01000344.1 GCA_002362735.1 Dehalococcoidia bacterium UBA3254 | reverse complement strand
GGGACACCAGAATTTACAGAAAAACCCCCATGACCCAAGGGGTCACCTATGGGAATGAAAATGAGGCTATGAATAGGTATATCTAATAATGTTCAATCTTCTTATTGATGAGTGATTTGGTCGATCGAAATTGGCGGTTCGTATTAACCCCGTCAGAAAAACTGACCAGGCAACAATTAGCACCCATGAATGTTGCCCCTTCAATGTGGCACGCGTACCAAATTTAGATCATCAGCAGTTGCTTCACTCATAGCAAGGAGGCATAAATATGCAACCGATATTGGAAAGTTGCTGCGGTCTGGATGTTCATAAGTCCATGATTAAGGCATGCATAGCTAAAGGATCATTGGATAAGCCTCCGAAGTTCGAGATTCGAACTTTTTCCACTATGACATCAGATCTATTAAAACTAAAAGATTGGTTGGTAAAGAATCAAGTAGAAGCGGTTGCGATGGAGAGCACAGGAGTGTATTGGAAACCTATCTTCAATATCCTTGAAGATTGCTTTGATATAGTCCTGGCGAATCCTCAGTATCTCAAGAAAGTTCCCGGCAAGAAAAGCGATGTCAAGGACAGCCAGTGGATTGCCACCTTGCTGCGCAACGGTTTGATACCAAAGAGTTTTATCCCGCCTAGGGAAATCAGGGAACTGAGGGACCTAAACAGGACGCGAAGGAAGCATATTGAAATTATGACCTCGGAGAAGAACCGTCTCCAGAAGGTTCTGGAAGATGCCAATATCAAGCTAGGTTCTGTTGTCTCTAAGATAGACGGCAAATCCTCTATGAAGATGATACAATCCCTATTGGAAAAAGATGAGCTTTCCAGGGAAGAAATCTCCGAGATGGCTCGCGGCAAACTAAAGAGCAAAGTCCCTCAGCTTGTTGAAGCGCTCAATGGTCGAGTAACTGAACACCACCGGTTCCTTCTCAGATTCCACTTGGATAACATAGCTTTTCAGTTAGAGCAAATACGGGAATTAGATGAAGAGATCCAGAGGCGTATGGTCCTTTTTCAAAAGGAGAACAGCCTCATCCAGACATTGCCAGGGATTAGTAAGACTTCTGCGGCCGCAATAATTGCTGAAATAGGAACCAATATGTCTCAGTTCCCAGATGAGGCCCATCTCTCTTCCTGGGCTGGAATGTGTCCTGGAAATAATGAGAGTGCTGGAGTAAAGAAAAGCGAAAAGGTTCGAAAAGGTAATGGATTCCTCAAAGGCATACTCACAGAGGTTGCTTGGGCCGCTTCTAGAACCAAAGGCTCTGCCTATAGCGCTATTTATAATGGCATTGCCAAACGACGTGGAAAGAAGAGGGCCCTAATTGCCCTAGGACATCGTATCTTATGTGATATATACAGAGTGCTAACTACCGGCGAGGCTTATGTGGATGAAGGAGCTGAAGCTGTTTTTAAGAGAAACTCAAAAGCCAGGGAAGGGTCAATGATAAGGGCACTGGAGCGGTCCGGGTATACGATAATCAATGTTCCTGCTTAGTCAATGAGGTGATTTTCATACCAATTCGTTACACTGCCCATTTTTTTTTTTCATATTTAAACATAGATTTGCATTTAACAGGTCGTGGTCCAAAAATAGGTTGGAGTTTTCGGACTCTCTTGCGGATAGCGATACTGTGTGCATCCTTCAATTGTGGCCATCCTGAGATAATCCGTATCCGGAAATGTAGATGTCTCTAGTAGATCCAAATTCCAACCTATAACTGATTCACCACCCATTTTGGAGCACGGAGCACAAAACCGCAATTATAATCGGAACTTTTATAATCAACAACATCCAACTCTTCTTAACCTTCAGTAGGCCATATCTTACCAGGGAATGGTCTTGCAATTGGTGATAGAGATAAAGATGATCTGGGTTGCATCGGGCGTGGCAATATCGGTGCTAATTCTCTTGCTCCATTTAGGCTCTTCAGCGCAAGATCCGGTTGAAGCTACCTTTGTCCGAGGCCAGTTCAGCGGCGGCGATGGAATTTGGCATGCAGATGATTTCGGCTGGTTCTTCTATGATCTCGACACGGATCAGGGCAGAGAACAACTGAGCATCGATGTCGAAGAAAGAAGAGCAGATAAGGGCAAGATCGTCTATACATCTCAAGCATGGTCAAGGCAGTTTGAATATAAACGGTGGGGGAACTATAACGCTGTAGCATTCCTTGGCCAGCTCTACCTGGCCGGCTATCCGCATAGCTCATTTACCGAAGAGATTGACGTTCTCGGAAAAGGAGAACTGAGGAAAGTGCTGCTTGACGAAAATGAGATTCATAATCTGAATTATAACAACACATTAACTCTTCAAGAAGGTTATGTTCTTGGAGTTAAAGAGATTTCCGGGAAGAATGATGCGACCTTATTTGTCCTTTTTAAGAATGGAAAAATTGTACATTCGTCAGTGGCAAGCAGTGAAGGGACCTTCGTCTACAAAAAAGATGACACTCCAGTGATTATGGTTCATCTGGCCAATGCCATGAAAAGTCCGAATTCAGGATTTGCCCAGATAGATGCGATTTTTCAGATCAGTGACATCCCGAGTTTTAAGCTCTTTGAAGGAGGAAAGCTCGGCAACATGAAGCTTACAGCACTCAATGAGGACAGCCTTGTCTTCCAAAATGATAAAGCACTTCAACTCACCAGAGATTCGATAATTCCTCTTACGGGCAATCTGCTAATTGTCATACTTGATTCTCCCGATTTAGTTTATTATCCAGAGGGAGGTATTTTCAATTACGGCCTGCATGATGTACGGGGTCCTAAATTTAATTCCAGTTCATTTATCCCAATTAATTTCGGCATCTATAATTCGTACGCCGCAGCAAAATGGGATTTTAAAAATTTTAGCGGATTTTACTTTGACTCTGAGAATGTGCTGGGCTCTGAATCTATGATCCTCCACAGAGTCGAGAATAGAATCGTATCTATCCCCACAAAATTGAATATTGATGTGGCAAATAAAACCGCTATTCAAGAAGGATTTCAGTATACTTCGTTTATTCAATCAAAGCAATTTGAATTTGATCGCTGGGGAAATTATTTTGTTATCAGCTTTCTTGGCAACCAGTTTTTCGCTGGATACGATACCACGCAGGATGGAATAAAAGCCAATAAGAGCCTATTGGAGAATGGATACCTGGGATTAGTGCTCATGGATCGCCAGCTTAAAGGAGTATTCGCACTGGGAAATTACACACTTGCGGAAGGCTATGAGATGCAGATCAGGGATTTGGGAAATGATAGCATCTTTCTGCGGCTTCTGAAGAATGGGATTCAAGTGAACAGCTCTGTCGTCAAATCAAAGACCACATACGTTTACAAAAAGGATATTAATGAAGTCAAGGATATGCCGATAATAATGGCGCACGTGGATAATGTTTTTGAAATCGAGTCGGAGCGCTTTGCAGTCATTGACGGCATTTTCCAGATATCGGATCAGTATATTCTACCGATAGAGGAGGGCCTTGATTTCGGAAAAATGGAGATTGTTTCCATTCAACCCAGACTAATCGCCATGGTCAACAATGAAAACGTAACCCTCAATCGCGACTCTACCGTCGCTATTTTGCCAGGAATGAATATTCGCGTAGCCGATGACAATGAGCTTCGGTATTATCTATATACGTTAAGCAATGTTGTTCCCAAGCCAAAGCTCTCCCAGATTGAAATACCTAACAATGCATCACCTCTTGAACCTGCAAACTTTTCGATGATAGCCCGGGCGGCAGAGATTCAAATGGTAAGAGCTGATATTCTGGATTTCAGAAACAGAACCGTCTTCTCCAGAGACATAACCGAACTCGCGCAGGGAACGGGCGATCACTGGAGGTTTTCCTGGAATTGGAGCGCGACCACATTACAGCTCAGCGATGATAACAGCTCTATTTTAGACCCTGGCGGCAGCACCTTGCGAGGATTGCTCTATCTCAATGACACTTCGCCTTCTGTGCAGGTTAGTATCAAGTTTGATTCCTCCGGATGGATTGCCGCGATCTTTGATGGCGGATCGATTTACTACATAACGCGCGAAGAATACGGGAAATTGAATGTCGGTATGAATTTTGATGCTATGATGGCCAACGAGACCGCCCGCAATAAATTCATTCAAATAGTGCCCGGAGTGAGCAAAGTCCAATTTTTTGAAATAATAGAGGGAACGCCTTTGCCGGACGGCCTTAATCATACCCTGCAGGGCAGCTTAGAGATTTTAGAGCCCCATGCAGTTCGGCTGGCAGCATTGCCTGGTAGATATGCGCTGCAGATTCAAGTAGAGAATGTTATGGGCGCAATCCAGGTATTTGGCGGATTTTTTAATGTGACCGATACCTACCTGGGCGCTGCGGAAGAATTCTCCGAGACGATTTCTGACAAAACAAATGCCTCCAGCTCTGGCACTCATCCAGCCGGCAATGCAACTGCAGCTCCCGTTGCAGCACCCATGGGATGGCTCGCCTCTCTTGGATGCCTTGCATTAGCTGCATTATGGCGCCGAAGGAGCTAGGCATTTGATCAACATATGCATCCCAAATCCGGTCCGTACATGTTATTATCAGAAATATATTTGATTGATGTTAGATTAGAGTATTTCCGGTCGAGGGGAAACAGACAGGGACATGCCCCCGATCCACAAATCCCTTTGGGATTTTCGTTCAATAAATCGCCCGGCAGCCAGTCGTCAATGGTTCTGATGACGATGGATTTGTCATCATCTCCTGCGATCAAAATTGATGAAGCAGCCTGGATAATCTGAGGAGACCCTCCGGCGGCGGCAGAGACATATAATAAAGATCGGGAATTGATTATGCCGGACCTATTCAACTCGATTTCAAGGTTGAATATCTTCTTTCTTCTAGCGTCTAAGCTAAAATTCCAGGACACATTTTCTTCTGAGATATTCTTTGACCTGGGAGACGAATCAGAGAACCTTCCCTCCGGGGGAATTGTAGCAATTAGGTCTGCGGATATATCATAATCAGCCTGGTTATCTACTGTCATTTTGTATTTGATGAGGCGGGGATCTTCTGGATCTTGAAAAGCTTTCATGGATAGAGATATCTCTTTGTAGTCTAATCTGCTGCTCATTCCGTCGTATGGCAAAGTCCAATTATAGCTTGATGTAGTTTTCTTTGTCAGGCCCGATGCATCAATATAGAATCCAGTGGCCTTGATCCGATTGCTCAGCTTTTCGATCTTTCTGTAAACACCGAGCACCAGCTCGAAACTTGTGGAGTCCCCAGGGGCTAATCGCTCAACTGACCAATTAGCGTATCTAGTTTCTAATTCAACTGGTTCGATAGACGAATCCAGGAAAGTAGTTCCTGTGGGAAATGTATCTATGACAAAGATGGGATCAAGTAAGGTATTGCCATCGTTTAAAACCGTTATATTATAAATTGCTATTTCGCTATTTCCTGGATCGATGGTCAATTCCTTTGACACGGAAATGTGGGCCTTGTTGAATCTGGGCGTCCCTTTCAGGAAGAGGCTCCGGTTCATAGTGAAATTGCCCGAATATTGCTCAGAGATCGTGGCGTTGGTGTCCTTGATGCGGAATTCCCCCATACCGGAAAATCTAAGCTTGGAATTGAAGCTCCCAGTGTAGGCTGCCGTTGTGGTTCTTTCTAATTTATTCAAACTGGACAATTTTTCTCTTATGGAAAATGAATCGCAGTTTTCATTGACAAAACCTTCACTCCATTTCTGGGATTGGTTTATCCATCTCCCCGGAGCTATCTGTATTAGCACGGGCTGGTAGGTCAGATCCAGAGCCTTCTCGATATCGTCGGCTCCAATCTTTTCTTTTAATGCGATCCTTCCGCTTCCATGTTCATAGGACCTCTGATTTCCTTCTTCAGCCAATTGCCTGTCGATGATTGCAAATCCGGTTCCCACCGTCGCAGAAATAGATGAGCCGTAAGAAATTTCGTTTTCGCTCTGGAATTCTCCGCTCAGCATCTGCCTGTATTTGCTGGCTCCGGACGTGTAATAAAGATCGGAAGTCCCTTCAAATTGCGAGTTTATCTTGGCATCAAGACCATCATCTTCCAGGATAATCTTGCTGCTCTTGTCAATTTTTGTGGCAAACCTATCTGACTCTTGCAGATACATACTTGAATCACTGCGGCAAGCTCTGCTGGCCTGGCTCCATCCTGTGCTGAAGTTGATGGTTTGGTCGCCAGGCATCATAAACGAGGTGACTTGATAAACAGAAGAGAATTGGTTCAGCTTAAAAAATATCTCATTTCTATCCTCTATATCATCAAGATCTTGGAAAGAATCGCTATACTCGGCGTCATCAGAAATATTTGCTTGATACAACCCGACCTCCGTATCCCCGGAAAAATTGCCGCTGCCAT
>DEUU01000104.1 GCA_002362735.1 Dehalococcoidia bacterium UBA3254 | reverse complement strand
AAAATGGCTATAAAAGAAGCTTTGCATTACAAACAATCTGCCGGCAAAACGCTTGTAGAGGTCACCCCGCCAGGTGTATATGGTCGTGATCCTCTGGGTTTGGTACACATCGCCAATGCAACTGGCCTCAATATAATCATGGGCTCAGGGTATTATGAGGGTCCTTCTCACTCTCGGCAGACAGCGTTTAAAAGCGATCAGCAATTTATTGATCAGACCGTTCAAGATATCCTGGTGAGTGTCGGGAAAACCGGAGTATGCGCTGGAATAATCGGTGAGGTTCATTGCTCAGCATCTTTAGAAGACAGCGAACGAAATATTTTGAGATGTTGCGCCCTAGCTCAACAGCAGACCGGCGCTCCCATATCTATTCATCCCAGCCCGAGCGATGATTTGGTGATTGAAATCATGGAAATTCTGCGGGATGCCGGAGCAGACCTGGGGCACACCATTATCGGGCACGTTGATGTTTCAGGTTTTAGCCCAAAGACCTGCCATAAATTGGCAGAAGCGGGTTGCTTTTTAGCCTTTGATAACTTCGGGCTTGAAGGTCTATTAAAGCTTCCCGGATTGGGTCGCAGCGTGGAACTTAATGACAGGCAACGTATTGTTGATATTATGCGTCTCATTTCCGATGGTTATTCAGATCATATCCTGGTTTCTCAAGACCTAGCCACGAAACATAGATTGACGAGCTACGGAGGACTCGGATACGCCCATATCCTGCGAGATATTATGCCTTTGATGCGATCCAGCGGACTATCCGGTGAGCAAGAAGATAAATTATTAGTTGAAAATCCAAAACGAGTCTTATCATTTTTCTCTCCTGTGGGATAGGACTCAAAGAAAGAGCCAGAACATTTAATAAGGAATATTGGTTAGGGATTCACCCAAAAATACCTTTAAGATCAAGTTTCTGCATAAGGAGTATGATATGGAAATGGAAAATAAAAGGGCCTTCCGATTTAAGTTAGGTAATTTTGACTGTCTCTCGATTAACGATGGGACACTACCGATTCCGGACCTGCAACCCGGCAAAGCTCGGACCCAATATGATATATCTCCCGGACAGTTAATAGAAATAATGTGCTTATTGATAAGAACAGGAAAGCATACAGTCCTGATAGATACAGGCTTCGGATTAACGGGTCAGCCCGATGCCGGGAAGTTGATGCAGAATCTAAAAATTGAAGGTATCCAACCTACAGAAATTGATAAAATAATCGTGACTCACATACATCCTGATCATATAGGCGGGAATACAGACAATGAATATCGCTCTGTTTTCAAGAATGCACGCTATCTGGTAGATAAAACAGAGTGGGAATACTGGACTTCCAGTCCGGATCTCTCCAAATTCAGTCAGAGTGTACAAAACGATTTTCTTGAAACTGTACAAAAGAGGCTCTTACCTGTACGAAGCCAGATTGATCTAATTGACAGTGAAACAACTGATATTCCTGGCATTAATTTCATCAAAGCACCGGGCCATACTCCCGGACTTGTTATTGTTTCTATCTCATCCGGAAAAGAGCAACTCCTGTGCATTTCCGATGTATTTCATGACATTTCGGAACTTGCCGGCCCCGAACTGGAGATGTTAGGAGACAGCCTGCCTAAACAAGCTAGTTTAACCAGGGTTCATATTCTTTCTCAACTTATCAAACCCGAGACCCTGGTTTTCGCCTGTCATTTTCCCTTCCCTGGCCTGGGTCATATCCTGCCAAATGGAAATGCGTGGCACTGGCAACCTGTTGGATAATACGGACTTATTCTCCCAAAGATTAGATCGCACAGATGCTGTTTATATAAACAACCGAAGAATGCGCTCTAATAAGATCATTGAATTGACACGAATATATATTATACAATTAGACGTCATGCGAGATGTCGTATGATGAATCATAATATCCTGTATGAATTTTTAGACGTTGCATTTGCGAGTTGAATATGAATGGGAGCACCAAGTTGGAAAATGACCAACAACCCGTTATCAGCAAAAACCATTTGAGATGGACCTTCTTAGATATTGTCCATTCTGCGATTGCCCGAGCCCGAGACCTCGAAATTGCTAAATTCATGCTCACTGTAGAGCAAGCTAAAGTACTACATATCATTCATGTATGTGGAGGTGTAGCAACCGAAAATGATATTGCAAGATCTACTTTGCGGCAACACCATTCAATATACTCCCTGATCAACCGAATGACTAAAGCTAAACTGATAAAAAAAGTGAAATCGCCAAAAGAGAAATTTGCCAGGATTGTAGCCACTGAAAAGGGAAAGAACCTGTATGACCAATTGACCAGAACTTCGACTGAATATATATTTTCCTCGCTTACGGAAGAAGAGCAAAAGCAACTGGATATTATTTTGTTAAAACTCAAAAATAGAGCTTTTAATTTACTTGGTCTGGATAGGGGCGAGTTGTTACAGGTTAAACCACCGGATAATCCCGAAGAGAACCCTAACCCTTAGTAGAAATCTTACAATTTAATCCTGCTACAGACCTTTGGGAATATCGAATCAGTATAACTCATCCATACCCCAAGACTTATCTGACTAAAATATCTTTTCCACTGTTATATCTATAATTTCTCTCCTAGCTCATTCCACCGGATTGGCTACAGGGTGATAAACCTCTGATATCCAAGAGTGGACCCATACACACCGGTCCACTTCCACGTTCGCTAATAACTTCTAGCTACAAAATACAGGCATTTAAGCAATAAAACTCTGAGTAGTAGATTTGATATCCGAGATACCTGAAATGATATCCTCGCCCCAGGTCTAATAAGGCAAAATCGCCACGAAGAAAGCAAAAAAAAAGATCTGAGTGTCCTGAAAACTTATATCCTTTGTGCTACACTATTTTTGATTGACATGGATGATAACATGTGTTATCATCTCATCTTAACCAGCTATCATTCTTAAACAGGCATTTTAAGGAAATGAAACCAAGAATCTCTAAGTGCGCTCCTTTAAATTATAACTATCGAACAAAATAAATATAAGGAGAATTACAATGCATATAGGTTTTATTGGGATAGGACATATGGGGATTCATTTGGCAATGCATATTCTCAAAAAAGGGTATCCGCTGACGGTATATGATATACGTCAGGAAGCCGCTGAACCTTTACTCAAGGCAGGAGCGTCCTGGGCGGCATCTCCTAAAGCTGTTGCTCAAGCCAGCGAAATCACCTTCACCTCACTCCCCGGTCCTAAGGAAGTCGATCAGGTAGCTTTAGGCAAAGACGGTATCATCGAGGGAATCCGACCAGGAGATATCTTCGTGGACCTCTCTACCAATTTACCTGAATCCGTACAAAATCTGTATGATAAGTTCAAAGAAATAGGGGCTCATGTGATGGACGTACCGGTCAGTGGCGGTCCGGAGGGTGCCCGCAATGCTACTTTACTGTTAATGGCCAGCGGAGACGAAGAGAATTACCAGCGTGTCAAGCCAGTCCTGGACTGTATGGGGGATAAAGCCAGGTATTTTGGCAAAATCGGCCGCGGCAGTATCTGTAAAATCGTGCATAACTCTTTAAGCTTCGGTATTCAGGGAGTGGTCGCTGAGG
>DEUU01000034.1 GCA_002362735.1 Dehalococcoidia bacterium UBA3254 | reverse complement strand
CCGCTTTGGTAGCGCCTCCGCTTCTGCCACCCCATAGTTTACCGATTTCATCACCGTTCAGGCGATAAACAGGTACATAAGCTCCAATGGATGTAATTCCTAACATATGCTGAGCTCCTTTTATTAAAGTATTCAATTATCTTAAACTCCTGGATAACTACTTGGTGGGGTAATCATAGAACCCTTTACCGGCTTTTCTGCCGGTCTGCCCGGACATAACCATTTGTTTTAGCAAGGGGGCAGGAGTATATTCATCACCAAGCTCTTTCTGTAGATAGCTGAGTACGGATAGGGGAATCTCCATATTAATATCAATTACCTCAAATATACCCCATCGATGACCAAGTGCTTTTTTACAGACCAGGTCGAGATCAGCTGGAGTGCATATACCCTCGGCGACCATCTTAATCGCCTCGTTCATCGTAACGTTAAGAAGTCTGGCAACCCCACCAGGGTAATCTTTAACAACCAGAAATTCCTGGCCCAGTTTTTGCAATAAGGCTTTACACGTTTCAAGTGTATCCTCTGAAGTCATTGGGCAGCGACGTACTTCTACAAGATTGAGAATAGTTGGCGGGTTAGAAAAATGCAGTCCCAGTATTTTATCTTTTCTCCTGGCCAGGGTACTGATTTCGGTAACGGACAGGGCTGACGAGTTCGAGGCAATGATGGTATGTGGAGGGCAGACTTCATCCAGTTCCTTAAATACTTTTTGCTTGATCCCTACATCTTCAGGTACAGATTCTACCGCAATATCAAAATCTTTAGCATAACTAACTAAGTCAGTGGTATAGGTAATCCTGCCGCAGGCATCATCAGCTTGGTTTTGAGTGAGCTTGCCTTTATCTACAAAATATTTCTTTAGTCCCTCTTTGATGGTTTTTTCACATTTTTTTAACGCTCCATCATCAATGTCCTTCAATACTACGGGATATCCATGCATAGCCATTAACTGAGCAATCTGTGTCCCCATTGTACCAG
The DNA here is from genome assembly GCA_002362735.1 of Dehalococcoidia bacterium UBA3254. Next base: position 18,265 of record DEUU01000034.1, on the reverse strand, counting down.
AGCCTAAACAACACACTTTCTTAATTTCCATGATATTCCTCCTAACTCAATATTTTTTATACAGACTTCATCAGAATAGATTATTCGAAAATGCTGTAGTTTTATGGTTCAGCTGTTATTTCCAGGTAAGCCGGGCATCCACCATTCATCCAGGGTAAACTTAAAGGAAGAACATTATCGATGGTCGATTATAATAGTATATTGGTATATAATGTACTATACAACAGTACTCTCTGTCAATATCCTTCATAAATGGATACTCTAAATTATGGTCAGGAAATGAGCAGTTGAAAAAGAGTCATCTTTTCATCAATAGAGGACCCAAATCATCTTTTAGGCAGGCACTTTATCCGCAGATAATTGTCGATAGACGTTGTTTCCGCGCTCTGACTATATCAGGTGGTATTTCAGGGGACGCATGGCAATCTAATTACTTGTTTCACTGATTGAAGGAAGAGCAGCGAATGATATTAATGGCAAAAAACAGAGTTCTTCAACAATACTCAGTTACCGGTATCGGTGAAGCGGAATTTTTGACTGAATCTTGTGAAAGATTGAGGAACTGGGAATTCAAAAATATTTATGGAGTGTGAAAATGAGTGCATTTGCCAGTTTCGGGATCAGGTAATTGGTCAAATAAATTCATTGATTCTCTTATTATCTGCCAGACCCAAAAATTCGCAGGTTGTCAGTGCGGATACTGTCACGATATTTTGCATCAATTCGTCAATAGCTGGTTTAGATCGGACTTCAGTAACACAATTACCCCTGATTAAGCGATAAATTACTTAATCAGGGGTAATTGAAATTTTAAGATTTTACTGGTTTAAACTTGAGAAGAGTAATCTCTTCAGTAATATCTTCAAATTCTGGCTCAACTTCCATCCCAATAGAAATATCTTCTGTTTTGCAGCCCACAATATTGGTCAGCATCATGGGGCCTTCAGCTAGTTGAACCCAGGCAACGTTATATGGAAGGTGGTCTTTCCAGCTCGGTTCATAAGCTGTGCGGTATACAATGTAGGTATATATCGTCCCTTTGCCGCTAGCTTTGACCCATGACATTTTAGGATTATCGCAGCCCAAACAATGGGTGGCGGGGAAATAATATCTGCCGCAGTTGAGACACTTGTATACCAAAAGTTCACGCCTTTTGGTGCCTGCCCAAAAATCCTTGTCCGTAGTCGTTATTACTGGTAATGGTCTATCGTATTTATTCAACATCATCTCCTTAAGATACAGCAAGCAGCGGCGCTTCCCAGGGCTGGTTCTGCTGAGCCACCGGAACCTGTGACCATACAAACCTCAGCGTCTTTAACCTGGCAAGCCCCACATTCTCCCCTTAATTGCCTTATTCCCTCGGTAAGATTGGTAAATCCCATTAGATAGCTCCAGGAAAGCTCAGTCCCGGAGGTGTTGGAAGGCCATTCTCCATCAAGCTTCAGATTTCCAGCTTCAACGAAAGCTCCGGCTTCACCTTTTTTACATATTCCATAAGACTCTAATCCTGATAAGAAGAACATGGTGAAGGCATCATACATCATGGCTACATCAACATCTTTGAGAGTAAGTCCAGCCATTTTAAAGGCTTTATCCCCGGCATTTTGTACAATAAAACCGTCCCAGTGATGTATAGCTCCGGGTGAATCCAGGAGGGCTCTAACTGAATGATCAAGTCCTAAACCTGAGACAAAAACTGGGCGTTTCTTAAAATTTTTCGCTCTCTCCGCTGAAGTTATTATCAAGGCCACTGCACCATCATTAACCAGACAACAATCACGAGCACGCAGTGGTTCGATAATATAACGTGAGTTTAAATAATCTTCCATAGTTAACTTCTTGTCATACATCACAGCTTCCGGACGCTGGTTGGCATACTCGCGAAGGGTTACCGCTACTGACCCTAATTGTTGATCCGTAAGACCATAAAGGTGCTTGTACCTCCTTGCCATACCCGCAGCAATGGCCAATGGGGCGTAAAAGCCATGTGCTCCCCAGGTGCTTCTCACGGATTGTTCTGATCCCACATTTAATCCCATACTGGATGCACTGGTCGCGTAAACCAACGCACAAGCATCGCAAAGCCCTATTTCCATTACGCCGATGGCAGCTGCCACCGTTGAGATACCCGTGCTGCTACCTGCGTTCATTTCCCAGGCGAAATTCGCTGGAATTCCTGCAGCCACCAGAGGTGCCGTTCCTACCGGTCCACCACCGAGCCCCTGTTGAAAAATATAGCCGTTCAGTTCCTGTTTTTTCATGCCGGCATCTTCGAGCGCTAATAAAATAGCTTGAGAAGCCAGCTCATGGGTATTGTATTCCGGTACCCTCCCCTGTTTAGTTAGACCTACTCCCACAAATGCATACTTATCTTTAATACTCACTCTCTACCATTTCCTCGATATAGAATTTTTTGCCATTTTACTTGTTAATGAATAGCCCTGCCTGAGAATTGAATTCACTTCTGCCATAGTAGTGTCACAGTACACAATATACAATACAACTAATCAGGTTGTCAAGAGAGGCAATGAATGGATATCAGGTGGTGAATGATCTCAGGCAAACCCAAAACAATTGAAGTATTTCGGTTATTGGTATTAATATTTTAATAATTAATATTTTATGCAATGTATTATAGAACAAATTATATCATACAACTAATAAAATACAAATTATTGATTCAAACAGTTCCGTTCCATCGACCTTATTAAATTAAAGTCTACTATGCTAAACCTGATAAGACAGTATGAAAGGAATCCGGAATAGATTGGTACATCCATCTAAGAACACGTTTGGGAAGGAGGTGAAAGAACGTTCCTTATAGCTATAAATATGCTCTTTGCTGAAGCATTAACAGGCCCAGGACCCCTTAAAAGCGAATTGATAGCGATTAGCTTGGCTTATGGATTGTGGCTATCACTCCTTTTTCTTCTAACTCCTTAATCTTACCGTTATCAAGACCTAGCATAGTACCAAGGATTTCGCAGGTATGTTCTCCGAGCCCGGGAGCACCCTTTTCCAATTTGACGGGTGTTCTCGAAAGCTTGATCGGTGAGTTCGTCATTTTAACCTTTCGTTGCTTATAATCGGTTACCTCCGCGAACATCTCCCTGTGCAGGACCTGTGGATCAACCGCAACTTCAGGAATTGAATTTAGTGGCCCGCAGGGAATTGCCACCGCCTCAAATTCCTGAATCCATTCCTGAGTAGTTTTTTTCTTAATGGCTTCAGCTATTAGCGGCACTACTAATTTATGATGCTGCGACCGGGATTCACCGGTTTGGAACCGTTCATCACTTAAAAGTTCAGGCCGGCCAATCAATTCCGTAAAGCAAGCCCATTGCTCAATTCCCCCTCCAACGGATAAAACCATGTATCCGTCTTTCGTTTGAAATGCCTGAAAAGGAGTAATCAACGGATGTCTGCTACCAATTCTCTGGGGAACGTCTTTAACATTTAAATACCTGATGAAAGCATTTTCCAATAAAGCTACCTGTGAGTCCAACATGCTTACATCAACCATCTGTCCCAAACCGCTTTTTTCTCTCTCGACCAGAGCACTCAATATGCCGATAGATAGAAAAAGACCGGCTACAATATCTCCGACGGAAGCTCCTGACCTGACTGGCGGCCCACCTTCTTCGCCTGTGATGCTCATGAGTCCACCCATACCCTGGACAATGATATCCAGAGCAGGTTTTTCTCGATAGGGTCCGGTTTGTCCGAAACCTGAACATGCGGCGTAAATCAGCCTGGGATTGATCTTCTTCAGGGCTTCATAGCCAATGCCTAATTTATCCATGGTGCCCGGAACGAAATTTTCGACGACAACATCAACTCTTTTGGCTAAGTCGAGAAATATTTTCCTTCCTTCAGGTGTTTTTAGATCAATGGCAAGGCTTTTCTTTCCCCTGTTAATACTGGCAAAATAGAGGCTCAGATCTTTATAGACCGGAAGACTTCTTCTCGTTCTGTCGCCAGTATCCGATCGTTCAACCTTTATTGTCTCGGCTCCCAGATCACAAAGAGTCATAGTGCAAAAGGGCCCTGATAGCGCTCCCGTTGCATCCAGAATTTTAATTCCATCCAGTGCTTTGGCCATGATAAGCGACCTCCTAACAATATTGAAAAAAATTCATTTCCCTTTAAATCGTGGTTTTCGTCTTTCTTTAAAAGCTGAAATACCTTCTGAAGCATCCTCTGTAGAGATCAACTTTACTCCTAGATCTACTTCCAGTTTGATCCCTTGATCCAGAGGAAGGTCGAGACCTCTTATGCAGGCCTGTTTACTGGCCGCAATGGCGATGGGTGCATTCCGGGCTATTTTTTCGGCCATTTCCCAGGCTGAATTCATGAGTTCAGCTTGAGATACAACTCTGTTCACGAGCCCGATACGATATGCTTCTTGTGCGCTAATATTTTCGGCCGTAAAGAATAATTCCAGAGCCTTTGCCAGGGGAATTACCCTGGGAAGTCTCTGGGTTTGACCACCGGCGGGCATAATTCCTCGAGATGTTCCCACGGTTCCAAAGATTGCGTTCTCTGAGCAAATCCGTATATCACAAAGAAGAGCAATAGCAAGCCCGCCTGCCAGACAATATCCATTGATAGCACCGATAATCGGTTTCCAAATATTTAATCCATTATACCCGTAATAAAAACCGGAGGTATCACGACTGGCCCCAGAAGCTTCCAGGTCTTGTCCTACTGCTTTGATCATGTCCGCTCCTGTACAAAAAGCCTTCTCACCGGCGCCGGTGAGAATACATACCCAGGCGTCCGGATCGTCGCGAAAGCCGATTAATGCTTTTCTTAAGCCATCCATGTCTTCAGGGGCCAGAGCGTTTAAAGCTTCTGGTCGGTTGAGAGTAATGCACATGATTTTGTCTCTTTTTTCGGATGATATAGTCAAGTTACTCCTTTGTGGTCGGAAATCCTGATATTAAAATTATTCCCCGATTCAGAACCAACCTCAAATCCAGGACCGCATATCCTGGTATCGATTTTAACAGATTTTGTTCTGATAAAATCGCTGAATTAGCTTTTTATAAAATATTAATTTGCTGAATAGTTTGTTAAAGGGTAGCGGTTCTGGCTTTACCGGTTCCTTTACCTTAAATCAGGTCACCAACCATGATCGCGAAGAATCATAAAGGTATATTCCCATGTTTTTTAGACCTTAGAATCATTTCTTTGTTACTCAATAGATCCATCGATTTGATCAAACAACGCCGTGTGTCTCTGGGTTGAATGATATCGTGTACCTGCGTGGTTTCGGAGGCAATGCCCATGGCATTCGAATACCGATCGCGATACTCTTTGACCTTTTGCATCCTGGCATCATCTGGATTAGCCGCTTTACGGAAATCTTCAGCGTAGAATAATTCTACAACCTGCTCCGCCCCCATGGCGCCCAGTTCTGCAATTGGCCAGGCGAATACCAGGTCAGTTCCCATACCTGGTGTAGTACCCATTCCAACCGTTGCTCCTCCATATACCTTGCGCATAATTATGGCCACCCTGGGAACGGTGGCTTCTGCAAGCGCATAAAGGACCTTGGCTCCATGGCGGATAATCCCACCATGCTCCTCTTCCTTTCCTGGAAGATAACCGCTGGAGTCTACTAATAATATCAGCGGAATGTTAAAAGCATCACAGAATCTAATAAAACGAGCTTGTTTGTCCGAACTATTAATGGACATGCTTCCGGCAAGATGCGAAGGTTGATTAGCAATTATACCTACCGATCGGTTAGCCAGACGACCAAAGCCCACGATAATCTCGGGAGCATATTCTCGTTTTACTTCCAGGAATTCGCCTTTATCTACAACCTGGCGTATTACCTTGTGCATATCATAGGTCTTCTTGGGTTCAGCCGGAACGATCGTCTCCAAACTTTCAGTAAGTCTTTCCGGATCATCTCCCATCTCTATCTCTGGCGGCTTGCCCCTCCAGTTAGAAGGGAGATAAGAAAGAAGTTGACGAATCTGCTGGAAACATTCCATCTCATTCATGACTTTAAAGTCAGCCACACCGGATATCCGGGAATGGACCTTTGATCCTCCCAGATCCTCAGCATTAATATCTTCTCCCAATACTGATTTGATCACCCTGGGGCCTGTAATAAACATTCTCGTTAGATCTTGCACGATGAAAATAAAATCAGTTAAAGCCGGAGAATATACCCCTCCGCCAGAACAATTGCCCAGCATCGCCGAAATTTGAGGGATTGTCCCCGAGCACTGTGTATTCATATAAAATTGTGAACCGGCTTGCTTATCATCGCTGACCCGGAACGGGTCATCGCTGCCGGCCAGTTCAGGTCTGATCACTCTGCCTCCGGGAGAATCATTGAGACCAATGATGGGTACTCCCATCTTGAGCGCCATTTCATAGATGAAATAAGATTTTTTTCCAGCCAGATATCCTCTCGATCCTCCTAAGACGGTTGCATCATCGGCAAATAAACAAACTACCCGGCCATCAATTTTTCCATGACCGATTATGATTCCATCATCTGGATTACCTTTGTTGTAACCAATTAGTCCGTTCAATTCACAAAAGCTGCCGGGATCAAGCAAACTGTCTATTCTTTCCCTGGCTGTAAGCTTACCGCTAGCATGCTGGCGGTCAATCCTCGCCTGCCCTCCGCCTAAAGCCGCCTTTAATTTAATTTCCTTCAATTTCTGGATTTGCTCTTCCATTCTATTATTTTTCTCCTTATATCAACATGCTTACTGGAATGTTATGGTTAAATCGGTAGTGTTGCTTCTGTCCAGGGTATTTTCAGCCATCTCATATCACCCACAGCCTGGCAGAACTTTCTATATTGATACTCATCTGCAGCGTAGATTATTACACAGTTATAATCACTCTGGTACGGGTAAACACCATGAGTTGTGGTACTGAAGGTCTGGTTATTGTTCTGTTTCATAATTCTGCCGTTGTTTTGAAGCCTATGAATGGTGGCGTAAAGAAATGAACATTTTTAACTCTGACTTGCTGTTTTTACAATGTTAAAAATTAGAATACCATTGTAATATGAGAGATAGTGTACAATACAATTATAATATATGTCAAACCTTAATCTGAAACCGGTCTGCTTCTCTAAATGTGGCCGCATGGATAACTATACTTTTTAAGATGCGCGTACGTTAAAACAATAGCTTAAGGAAGAAATAATTACAATTTAATCTGAGACAAAGAACTTTTACAGCCGGAAAAGCAGGATCAGGCGCTCCAGTGGATGAAGTATGGCACGTAGATGGGCATTTCTAAAAGTCCCTCCTCCGGACAAAACTTCCCGGTATAATGCAGCCTTCGCAGACAGACATAATTGCCCGTCAGGTTAAAATGCAGGCTAAAATATAATTGACAATTATATTGTTGTAACGTATACTATTGTTTACCGGTGGCATCAATATTGAGGGCAGGTATATGGATTTTAAGCCAATTGCTAAAATAGATGAAATTAAGGGCGAGTTTGACAGCTTTTTTAAAGAAATCATGAAAAAGGCTCCATCCTGGTGGACCAATTCTCCCGATGACCTGGAAACTGAGGAAGGTCAAAAACTCGCCAGGCTTATTTCAAAGGAGCTGGGAAAAAGAAGTTGGATCTGTCTGGGATGGCCTAAGAAGTACGGAGGGCTTGAAAAAGACTTTTTCACCACGCTGGCATTCCAGGAATCTATGGCTTACTGGAGAGCCCCCGGTTGGGATTTTTTTGGGGCAGCATTATTGGGTCCCACCCTTCTTATTTTTGGAAATGATGAACAAAAAGATCGATTCTTACTTCCTATTGCCAGGGGAGAGGAATGGTGGGCACAATTGTGGAGCGAGCCGGATGCTGGCTCTGATCTAGCCAATGTGAGTACCTTTGCTAAAAAGCAAGGGGATGAATATATCGTTAATGGACAAAAAATTTGGACCAGTAATGCCCATAAGGCAGATTGGGGGTTCGTACTGGTTAGAACAGCGAGAGAAATGAATCGCAGTCGTGGTCTATCTCTCCTACTCATCAATCTAAAGAGTCCGGGCGTTACTATTCGTCCTCTGCCAACCATGTCCAGTTATGGCAAGAAAATCGCTCATTTCAATGAGATATTCCTTGATGATGTGCATGTACCTCTCAAAAATATTGTAGGGCAAGAAAACGAAGGGTGGAGGTATATTCGGGAAACTATGAATTTTGAGAGGGGCACTGTCACCATGGGCCATTTTTTGGAAATGAAGAGAACTCTGGGCGAACTGATAAAGTTCTGCCAGGAGAAAAATTGGCAGGGCGAACCGCTTTCCAAGAATCTGTTATTCAGAAATCGCCTGGCTCATATCGCTACGGATATTGAAGTTGGGTTATCATCCAATCGTCATATTCTTTGGGGGCAGTACAAATTACTTTCCGGACAGGGTAAGCCTGCAGACTTGACTGCGCGTTCGTCTTCGATAAAATATTTTGGCTCCGAACTCGACGAGCGAATCGGTCTCATTGGATTACAAATAATGAATTTATACGGACAATTAAAGAGAGAGTCACGCTGGGCACCGATGGAAGGCAAGTTTGAAAGTAAAGTTCAATATGATCCGAACGGTAATATTGCCGCCGGTAGTACCGAAATTCAAAAAAATATTATAGCGTGGGAAACCCTGGGATTGCCAAGAACTTAAAATTAATCTGGAGTCGAGTTTATGGATCTTGATTTCACTGAAGAACAAATAATGCTTAAGACGTCGGCACGAGATTTTCTAACGAAAGAGTGCCCTAAATCTTTAGTTAGATCTATCGAAGAGAGTGAAAACGGATTTTCGGCAGATCTCTGGATGAAAATAGCAGAATTGGGCTGGCAAGGCTTAATTATTGATGAAAAATTTGGAGGAAGCAACCTGAGCTTCTTTGAACTGGCGTTGATTGTTGAAGAGATGGGGCGCAATATTGCTCCCGGTCCATTTCTTTCAACCGTAGTCTGCTCCTCTGCCATCCAGGAAACCGGGACTCAGGAACAAAAAGAGCATTTTCTCCCTCTCGTAGCAAGCGGGAAAATGATATTGACACTAGCCCTGACCGAACCAAGTAACAGTTGGCAGCCTGTGCATGTTAATCTTCTAGCAGTTTGTAATGGTGATAACTACCTGCTAAATGGTATTAAGTTATTTGTTCCTGATGCAAACGTGGCACATTATCTTTTAGTGGCAGCCAGAACAGAAACGACGTCGGATACTGAGAATGGCATTACCCTCTTTTTAGTGGATGCCAAAAGCCAGGGTATTGAATGCGAACGCCAGCTATCAATGGCTCTTGATAATAAATGCTCCGTTAATTTTAACAATGTGGTTGTTTCCAGCAAAGATATCCTTGGCGAGCCCAACAAAGGCTGGAGTATCATCGAAAATATTTTGATGAAAGCGCGAGCTCTTAAAGTTGCCGAGATGAGCGGCGGGTGCCAGGCATGTCTGGAAATGACCAATGCCTATGTTAAAGATCGTAAACAGTATGGAAAGCCTATTGGCAGCAATCAGGTTATTCAACATTATCTGGCAGACATGTGGGGCTATACTGATCGAACCAGAAACATTGGGTGGGAAGTAAGTTGGAAAGTGAGCGAAGGTGTAGCTACCAGTCTGGATATCGCAATTGCCAAATCATGGGCAAATGAAGCGTATAGTTTTGTTTCGGAGAGGGCCGTGCACTGTCATGGTGCGGTTGGTACTACAAGGGATCATGATGTCGGTTTATACTTCCGAAGAGCCAAAGTATCTGCATTCGAGTACGGCGATACTGATTACATGCGGAGCATTATCGCTCAAGAAATCGGATTATAATATCCCAGATTTAAGATGAACCCCGGAATTAGATACTCTCGTTTTCTGTTTATCTCCGGTATTTCCTATATTCAAGAGCATTTTTGGTTGCCGGCAATTTTGGCTTTGTGTTGGTACTCTTACTTAAAGGAAGGCCCGGAGAGTTTCATCCAGGGTGGTGGAGGTGGTGGTGATATTTCTGGCGGCATTTGCTTGATAGTAGATTGAAATATGTTTCTGAAATATTGCAGATATACGGATTCGAATTTTCCCGTCCCAATCACAAATGGATTGGCTTCTCCCGGCTTTCGAGCACGTAGCGCAGTCAACTCAGCCTCATAGCCCCAGAAATGGACTCTCAGCCCAACGTCACAATTGGATTCCCGGGTAAATTGTTGAAAATATTCGATGGATGATTTATAAAGATAAGCCATCTCCCAATCAGGCCTGAGGAGAAGACCACCCATAATCCCAACCGTGTGCGGCATCCCATTATCGATGACAGGAACAATGAAAGACACACATCCATAGGAATGACCAGGCGTGGAAATAATTTGGATAATAGTGTTGCCCCAGCTAATTTTCTGCCCGTCTGTTAGAAATATATCAATCGATTGCGGTCTTGCGTAGCCGTAAGCGTTCTCTGGTGGGCCAGCGGGTCTGGCCTGTAAATAGTTCCAGCCTATAGTACTCATTCCGACTTTAGCATCCGGACAAACTTTCTTTTTCAGGTAGGGGACTCCACCATAATGATCCAGATGCTCGTGGGATATCAATATCAAATTAATATTGCGTGGATTAAGGCCTAGACTTTTCATGTCGTTAACAAATTGACTGCAATCGGGTTCTCCCCACCCGGTATCAATCATGACCAATCCATCTTTAGTGTCAATCACGAATGAACCTACTGATTTCGTACCTACATAATAAAAATTATCAAATAACCGGACGGGCTCCATGGGTGTCAGGTCAAAAATAGACGTTGTAGAAATTACCGTAGGGCTGTTCAATATTACTCCTCTTAATATGTTTGGTTCTTTTGAAGTTTACTGTTTATAAGTTACCTTTTGCTTAATAATAGCATAGATTGTTCATATTAACCCTATTTTGGAAAATCTGCATCGATCTCAAACGGTATGCCGAAAAGGTCCCGCAATCAGCGATTAGGTGTGAGCTTTCAACCATTCCTCTAAATCTGCCAAAACCTGAAGATATTCTGGCTCCTTAAAAATATCGTGCAGTAAGCCCGGGTAAGCTTTACGGGTCTTGTCTTTAGATCCGATCAGATCAAAAAGTACCTTACTGTTTTCTCCGTCCGGGCCTCCGGCTCCCGCCATTACCAGGACTGGCAATTTGATCTGGTGAACCTCATAAGCTAATTCACTAATCCTTTTTCCCGCCAGCATCGCGTGTTTAGGAGGTACAGGACCATGATAGACCAGCGGGTCATTAACAAATTCAGCCACCGCCTTCGCGTTACGGCAGTTCGTAGACGGATCAATGGCTTGGCCGGGAGATATCAGAAGCTCGGGCTGGACACCGGGTTTTGCCAATCCGCCCCCGGATGTTATAAGGCCATCCATCTCATGTTGGTACTCCAGAGTGTAGGATAAACTAATCATTGATCCCATGCTGTGGCCGATGAGGAATATTTTTTTACCGGGATTATTCTTTCGCACGATATCAAAAAAGGTTTTAAGATCTACCACATAATCGTGAAAATCATCAATCTGAACACGTTCTCCTTCAGATTTACCATGACCGCGATGGTCCAGAGCCCAAACCGCGTAACCTTTAGGAACAAAATAATTGACTACGGTCCCATAATGTCCACTATGCTCGGAAAAGCCGTGTGCAATCAGCAATACCGCCAGAGGAGAATCTTCAGGCATCCAGTTCTGGAAATAGATTTTGAGGTTTTTGTATCCTTTAAACTGACCTTCTTGATGCTGCATTTGTTATCTCCTGATTACTATTATTCCTGGTTTGATCTTGTATGATCTGAAAGAATCATCAATTCTACTTACCCGATATACCAGACAATACCCGTTTATTTTCCCATCATCATCCCCGGGAGCCAGGTAGCGACCCCCGGGAAAGCGATACAAACCGCCAAAAACAGCATAATCACCCCTAGAAAGGGTGCCTCACCTCTTATTAGTGTACCGATTGGAACATTAAAAACTTGTTTCAGGACAAAAAGATTCATCCCCATGGGTGGGGTGAGCATGCCCAATTCTGTATTAACGGTCAGGATTATTCCAAACCAGACCAGGCTGAATCCCATACCGGAAACCAGGGGAACAAAGAAGGGTAATGTCAACAGGACGATGGTCAGGGTATCCACGAAACAACCCAATATCAGGATAATTATATTAATAATGATAACAATAGCCCATTTATTCAGTCCGGAGTGAAGCAGGGCATTGGCCATACTCTGGGCTAAGCCTGAGGTAGCTACCAGATAGGTCAGGATTGTAACGCCGATGATGATGAAGCAGCACATGCCGTTTAAGATAACCGCTTCTTTGAGGGCTCTGTTTAAGTGAGGGAGACGGAAATTAAAAAAGACTATGGCAATAATTAGAATCAGAACCACAGCCACCCCCGCCGCTTCGGTAGCTGTCATAACGCCGGTATAAATTCCTCCCAGGATACCAAGCATTAGTATTAAGACAGGCCAGACCTGTTTTAGAGAGCTAAAACGATCTTTCCAGCTAAACCCCACCCGGCCGGGAGCTAACCGTGGAGAAACCAGACATGCGATAATGATATAAACTGCCAGCATAACCACTAAAAGAATTCCTGGTATTATTCCGGCTATAAAAAGCTGAGCAATCGAGGTGTTGGACATCATGCCGTAGATAATGAGAGGGATACTGGGAGGAATTAATGGCCCCAGGACTCCGCCGCTGAGGATTGCGCCGAGAGCGAAGGATTTTTTATAGCCGAGTCTTTCCATTTGAGGCACGCTGACTTTACCAACCGCCAGGGCGGTAGTGGTGCTATTGCCGATGGTAGCCGCCATACCGGCTTCTGCCAGCAGACTTGCCACAGCCAGACCTCCAGGTAACCGGGACATCCATTTATTGGCGGTATCGAATAGATTTGAACCAATGGCAGTGGCATTGATAATTTCAGCCATGAGCACGAAGAGAGGCATCGTAGCCCATTGTATATTGAAAAATTGCGTGTAGACTACTACGCCCATCTTTCCAAGGCCGGTGACACCCCAAACTAAAAAAATACCAATCACTGCGCTGGCTCCAGTGGCAAAAGGAAGAGGTACTCCGATCATCATCAGGACAAGTACTGCTATTACGCAAATAGCGGATATTGCGATAACGTTAAGTTCCATTTTTAAGGCTCCATTCCTTTTAATCGGAAATATATAGATAAAAAAACCCACGAGAAATTATTTTGTTACCGCAGTGTTTCCCTTGATATATAAAAATATTCCACGGATCAACTGAGCGATGAGAGTTAAACTGACCAGAATAATTCCGAAAACAATCATCGCTCTCAAAGGGAAGACTGGAATAACCGCCACCGTAACGGTCTTCTCATTGGCATACAGGGAAAAGGCGGCCGTATCCCAGCTTTTCCAGGCTAGAGTTCCACAAAAGATCAATCCCAGTATGGGTGCAGCTATATGACTGATTACCACGCGTACTTTAGGATGAAAATGTTGACCAAAAAAATCCACGATAATGTTGCGATTAAGTCTCGTTATCTGAGCAAGGGCTAGAACCGAACAAGCCAGCATTAGAACAAGGACTACCAGATACGCATTATTATCCGGACTTCTGAAGAAGTAACGGCGAATTACGCCATAAAATACCGTAAATGCCATAATCAAGACGAAAATGCCGCTGGCTGACAAACAAAAAGCAGTAAAACGTTCAAACCAATGGTCCAAAATAATCCAGGGTTTCTTAACACTGAATGCCCCGGTTCTCTCGGCAGTTCTTTCTTCGCCCATGGCAAACCTCTTTTTCTGATTTTATGGAGAAGGGGTGGATCACTGTATCCACCCCCTGTAATCCTCTCCAATTCTGGAAAGATTCAGTTCCAGAATATCATCCGGGCTGCGTTTATTGCGCTTTATAGGGGAAAGCAGCATTAGCCTTACTAATAGCATCCTGTAATAACTTGGAAGAATCCGGGCTCAGGCTCTTCCAATAATCTGCCCTGACGGATTCGGTGGCTGCTATCCATTTAGCTCGCTCATCTTCGGGCAGTTTATAGACAGTCATACCATTTTTAGTTATTGTATCTAGAGCCGTAATATGCGATCCTTTTTGTGCGGCCCACATGGCCTCTGAATAGATTTGACCCTGGTCTAACATCGCTTTCTGGAGATCGGCTGGCAATTTATTAAATACATCGTTATTGATGGTTACACCCAATAATGTTCCATACATATTTGCTTGAACCATATATTTGACAACTTCCCAATATTTCCATAGCATCAAAACCAGCGGGGGTCCGATTTCTCCGGCATCTATGACGCCTTTCTGCAAGGAAGGAATCTCTTCATCAAGACCCATACTAACTGGTGATGCTCCTAAAGCTTGAAGTGTCTTTGACTCAACGTTAGATTGACAGGAAACCAGTTTGCCCTTAAGGTCTGCCATGTTTTTAATCTGGGTTTTACTGTATATATCAGACGCGCCCATATTAAACCAGCAGATCAGTTTTTGATTGTATTTGGTTGAAAGCATATTATTAAAAAATTCATGGACGATTTTAACGAACTCTAAGTTAGCTTCATAGTTGTTGAAGATAAAGGGCAGATAGGAGACTGTCATTTCGGGCTGGAATTTTCCCTGTGCGTCCATAGAAATACCGCCCATATCCACTACCCGGGTGCGAATTGAATCCAGCGCATCAGTGCCTTTTACCAGCGTGTCACCCGGATATACCTGCATCTCATATCTACCCGAGGCAGTCGCATTAAAAGCATTAGCCCATTTCACCATCTCAGTGGCTTGAGGGTCTACGGGCGGAGGTCCGATATGGACTTTGAGAATTATTTTTTGTGCTGCCGCTGTTGATACCGGAGCTGTTGTTGGCTTGGTAGCTGGTGTCGTAGTAGTCGGCGAGCTTGAACTGCTGCAACCGCTCAAAACAAATGCCAAAATTAATATTATGGCCAGAATTACAACCCACCATCGGTAACTCGATTTCATTTAATTCCCTCCTTTAAATTTTAAAATTTTTTAACTCACGTTCTGATTATCTTATCACGGTATTTTAACATTGCGTGAATATTGCTCTTGCAACTGCCCACTTAAAACGGTAAAATTATCTTTATATTAAATTTGATTATAGTATCACCCTATTTCTTTCATAATGCAACTGTTACTCTCGCAACTATCCTTTTAATGTCAAAGAGACATTAGATTATTAAGTAATTCAAACCTTACCTTTCAATTGATTTTCATCGTGGGTGAAGGATATTTGAGCGTTTCTGAATAAATTAGTTGTAAACTAACCTTTTTAAAGGATGCAAAAACCGGTATATTTGAGGAAATATCTGAAAGCAAAAATAAATCGTGTATCGCTATTGCTATTCGTATCGGTTGTTTGTAAAATTTAATAAATAAGATACCAGAAAAAAGAGAGTATTACAATAGACCTAAGATTAATAAATAGATAAGAATTATATACTTAAGTAGGTATCTAAAAGTATAATATTTGTGCGTGTAGAATTTGAGTGCGAGAAATTTACCTGTGGAAAACAACGAACGAAAAGAATTCGAGAAGATCGGGAATGACAATATCCCTGTGAAAATCAAGGTGTTACTGGCGGATGATCACGCGGTATTACGAGAATCTTTGCGCCATATGCTCGAGGAAGAAAGAGAATTTGAAGTAGTCGCAGAAGCAAGCAATGGGGAAGATGCAGTTAATCTGACTGTTGAGCTAAATCCAGATGTGGTAATTATGGATATCAGTATGCCTGGCCTAAACGGGATTGAAGCTACTCGACAAATAAAATCCAGATGTCCCCGTGTAGCTATACTGGCTTTGACTGTACATAATGATAATGAATATGTTTATGGAATTATGAAGGCTGGCGCTACCGGCTATCTGGTTAAAACTGTATCTGCATCCGAGGTGATTCATGCTATTCGTTTGCTTATCGCCGGGGAAACAGTACTATCTCCATCCGTATCACAGCAAATTTTCAAAGACCAGTTGGCTCAAGACGACAGGAATTTGAATACATCTGTCACAGAAAAACTTACTGCCAGAGAATTGGAGATGCTAAGATTGGTCGCCAAGGGAGTCTCGAACAAGGATATTGCACTCAAGCTCGGATTAAGCCTGAATAGCGTCAAAAGCTATCTGACTACGATATTTTTAAAGCTTAATGTCAGGTCACGTACTGAAGCCGTAGTGATCAGTTTTAGTAGAGGTATTCTTACAGAGGATGATCTTAAAAAGAAGAGCGATCCAAGATGAAACGTATTTCATTTCTGATCAATAATAAAATATTCGGCGGTATTCTACAAAATCCTCATTTTTATATCTGTTTAGCGATAATAGTGTTACTTGGTTTTGTGTATCACCACTGGCCCTGGGCGGACTGGCGAAATGCTTCAAGTCTTGGACCCTTTAGATATTTTTTTAGTAGGCTGGCGGTAATAGAATTTAATTATCGCATTGTGGGAAGTTTTTTCCTGATTCCTGCTTTCTATGCGATATTAGTGTTTAAGTGGCGGGGAGTTGTTCTGGCCTGGCTGGTTATATTGGGTTGGGTAATTATTTTCGCTACTATCGGAGTCTGGAACAGCCACGTAACTTATCTTTTAAATATCGTTACTAATTTGTTGCTTCCTATACTGGTAGTAACCGTGGCTCTACTGGCGATTCACTGGAATCTTAGGGAGAAAAGAATCGCGAGAAGCCGCGAAGAAGATGGACAAAAATACATTTCTAAGATTCTGGAGGCTCAGGAGAGCGAGCGACAGAGAATTGCACGTGAACTGCATGATGATACTATTCAAACCCTGCTGGTAATTTTGAGTTATGCTGAAAGGCTGCAAACAGTGGGGGATGCCGATGTCAAAGAAAGCTCCAAAATAATCAAGGATACCACAATTGGAGCAGTTGATAATTTGCGTCGTATTTGCCGCGATTTACGGCCCTCCATTCTGGATAATATGGGACTAATACCTGCTCTTAAATGGCTGGCGAGTAAGATAAATAACGAAGGTAACTTACATATCCTGATTTTAGTGAATGGGATCGAGCGCAAGTTGCCTTCCACTGCAGAAAATGCGATTTTCCGTATCACACAGGAGGCTTTAAATAACATCCGGCGGCATTCAAAAGCGAGTAATGCAGTAGTTACTCTGGAATTTACCGAAGCTAATTTAAAGCTGACAATACAGGATGACGGACAGGGATTTTCAATCCCCGGGAAGTTGGGTACACTTTACGATGAAGGTAAATTGGGGCTTTTTGGAATGCAGCAGAGAATTGATGCTCTGGGAGGAACTTTTCAAATCAACTCCAGTCCCGACGAAGGGACCGTTCTCAGTTTCGCCATCAATAATTGATACAGGTATAATGTTTCTCCGGGTATTCTCCCGCTAATTATCCCCCTCTGTGTTTTACTCCATTCCAAGAATTAAATGAATTTATTATTTCATCATTTCAGGCAACCAGAGAGCGACATCAGGGAAGGCTATATAGATAACCATGGTCAGCACCACAGGTACAATAAACCACATAACCCCCTTGAAGATTTCACCCATACTGGTATTGGGCAGCATAGCCTTCAGGATAAACAAATTCATGCCGTAGGGAGGAGTCAACACCCCAATTTCAATATTTTGGACCATTAAGACCCCAAACCAGATTGGACTGAACCCTAACTGGACGATCATCGGATAAATTATGGGTATGGTTGCCACCATAATGGATATATCATCCATAAATGTACCCAGGGTAATATAAACGAAAATAATAATGATGATGACTACGATAGGGGCTACTTGAGTACTGACGATCGCATTCGTAAGCGTTGCTGGCAGCCCCGTTACCGATAGTAAATAACTGAACATCAACCCGGCCATGATAATTAAGAGGAACTGACCGGTCACTTCTCCTGCTTCAAGTAAGGCTTGTCCGATACCGCGCCAACCACCCTTGCGGGTAACCATGACAGCCAGACAGGCTGCGAAAGCACCAATCGCACCAGATTCGGTAGGGGTAAAGATACCGGTATACAACCCTCCTACGATTACCAGGGCAATAAAGAGGAGCCCCCATGCACGAGGAATCATAGCAAAGCGGGTCTTCCAGGGAGTGCGCTCGGTCGAGTTTCGTCCGTATCCGTACTGGCTGGGATCAATCTTGCAGCGGATAGCTACCATGATCCCGATCATAACCGCCCCGATGAGACCGGGTATGATCCCGGCTATGAGGAGTTTACCCACCGAGTTGCCGGTCAGCA
>DEUU01000092.1 GCA_002362735.1 Dehalococcoidia bacterium UBA3254 | reverse complement strand
CCCAAGTTTTTCACCCACGGTTTTACTCGGGCAGCAAATAATATCGCTTTTGGCGAAATAAAGAGTTGTTACAGGATACATGTAATTAAAGACAGCGGTAAAGGGATTTACGAGATTGAACCCGACGTTTCCGAAGTAGGATGTCACGTAGGTTACAGCAGCGATACGGGATTTCCGCGCTGCCCAGGAAGCCGGTATAGTACAGCTATAGGCGCCGTTGATAGCGACATCTACGGGATTATTTTTATGAAATTTTCCCAGGTAGGAAAATAGTTTTAAGGAAAATCTAAGCCCCTTGCCAAAAGAATCTGCGCCATCAAAAGGCCGGTATATTTCTATATTATCAATGATCTCGTGTTCCGGTGAGTTATCCACTTTCGATGTTATCACCAATGTTTTGTGACCCTTTTGAGCCAGACCCTTCAATATTTGCCATAAAACTAATTCTCCCCCACCCAGACGGGGGTAGAAGTATCTTGTCACCAGTAATATTTTCATGATAAATTGTTTCCATAAAATGAAGCTAAAAGCAATACTGCGTAATTTAAGAGCATTATAGACTTGAGGATACCCGGCTGTCAAAGCCTGAGGAAGCTCCCTAATCTCTTTTTAGTCGTACCCTGCGGTCGTTCTAAGGTACTGCTGGATTCAATCCTCTTACAAACGAGATATTTGGGGGTTTGAAAATACTTAAGTGATGGTTTAAAATATCTTAACTGAATTTACTGAAAACCTTTCTTATAAATGAATTGTTTGAAATTGGAGTATGCGGATGACGATATTTCAGATTCTAAACAGACGATTTCGGACTCTTTTACAATCAATCCGATATGTTATTCGTCTTATTACCTACGATGATATTACCATTGTAAACTATTACAGAAATCAAGGCGCCAGGATTGGAGAAGGTTGCCGAATTAACGTTCGAAACGATTGGGCTGAGCCTGAACTTATTGAATTAGGGAATCACGTTTTCATTTCCTGGGGCGTTATTTTTCATACTCACGATGGGGCGGCCTGGGTCCTCAGAGAGCAGATTCCCCGCATAAAATTTAAGGGAAAAATCGTCATTGAAGATAACTGTATGATCGGTTTCAACGCTCAAATTCTGCCGAATGTAAGAATCGGGAATAACTCGATCGTGGGAGCTGGATCGGTCGTAATTTCGGATGTTCAGCCAAACAGTATCGTCATGGGAAATCCCGCCAGAGTCATTGGTTCAACTCAAAAATACAAAGAAAAGCATATCGCGATGTGGAACGAGGCGGAAGCCAGGAAAGAGCCGCCCAAAAATAATTAGTAGAGCTTCCAATTAGAAATGAGGGATTAAGAAATCCCTCTTAATCTCCCTTTTCCAAAGGGAGAAAATGTTATAACCGGGGACAAAAGGGAATAGCTAATCAACTCCCGCTCTCGGACCGGTTTATTTTTTCTTTTACCTTAGCAATCGTGTGAGGGTCCTCTTCTTCGCGCAGCCTTTTTATGGCTGTCGTCCGATCCAGATAGCCTTCTCTCACCAGGTTGGCCAGCTCAAAGGCATAAGGATGGAAACCTAATTTCTGTTTATGCATGTAGTTGGCAAAAGAATTAAGAAGGCAATTTGTTGAATTAGCATCAACCCCTTCAGGTTTTTTCCAGCCGAAGCGTGAGATACTTCTATAAATCTCATCGATGTTATAATCCAGAAACGATAACGGATTGATGTTATACGGGAAATTGTACCGGTCAGTAAAGTGTTTTTCTTCTAGAAAATACGGTCTGATATCGTCTCCCAGAATGGCATACAGCCGATCATAGAGGACCTTGTGTAAACTTTTCAGCATCTGAGGGTTGTTCAGTAAAATGGAAGAAGTAATCGGCGCCTGGCCCGGGGACCAACCGTAAACTATAAACGGTATATCTTTCTCAATCGCCAGCCGCAAAGCGCTGTATTTTAAGATCGCCATACAGGAGGTGCAGATCGCGCTTGATCTTTCCAGAGCTTTTGGAGAGTAAGTATCGTGTTGAGCGCAATAGCTGAAGACCTTCGCCAGAATATCAAACCGGGGTTTCAGTAAAATGTGGTCTACTCCTAGCCCTTCCACCACGTTGCGGATATTATTCAGAGCTTGCTGAGGTAAAAATCCATTATCGAAAGACAATGCCAGAGGATTCAGGTGATATTTTTCTTTTAAAATTAAGAGGGTATAGGTACTATCTTTACCGCCGCTGTAACACATGAGCGCATCATAGGAGTTTTTCCCTCGATATTTTTCGATGAGGGATTCAAATTTTTGACTGAACTCCAGCTTCTTGCCGGGCTGGGGGACCTTTTTCTGATAGACCAGACAATAGTTGCAGACCCCTTTTTCGTCAAAACGAATTCCAGGAAAATTTTCTGGTAAAACGCAATTGGAGCAGATTATTTCAGACACCCCATCACTCTCCCGTCCCTGTATAATTAATTTCATCTTTTAAATAGTTTTAAGGTATAATTTTCGTTGGTCACTACCCGGTATACTATTATAGTATTTAGCTGGAATAATGCAAATATGACCCGGTTTAGACCGGCACAGAAAAATATTAATCCTGTCAACCTGCCCCCGGCAAACTCTGTGGTGGGAGCCGCAGATAGTTCGTGGCATTATATTTGGATGTGATATCCCGGAAAGCCCTCTTTACCTGGGCTTCGGTCAGGTTCATGGCAGCACCTACTTCGGAAGGTTCAAGTTTACGTTCCCAGGCATATAACAGAAGATCCAGAGTATCGAAAGGAATGCGGAAATGCATTTCTTCATCGGTTACTACCATGCTGAAAGTATCCGGACTGGGCGCCCGGTTGCGGATTTCCGGTATTATTGCAATGTAATCGGACAGCTCGTAGACCTGGGTTTTATACAGGTGGGCAATGGGCTCTACATCCACACCCCCATCACCGTACTTCACAAAAAAACCCTGAATATACTCGCTCCGGTTGGTAGTGCCGCAGACAATGTAGTTGTTTTTCTCGGCATAATAGTTGAGATACATCATTCGGGTGATCTGTTTAGTATTGGCCGCAGAAAGAATATTCCTTGAGGTTTTGTAGTCGAGTCGGGCAGTCTTGATATTACCCTGGGGATCTTCTATCTTAAGAGTAAAGAAATTAAAAGCATCCTTAGTGAGAAGATCGGGTGGAAGCGTCAATTTGGATTTGTATTGATCATTATATTCGGGGAAAACCGCCCGGATAGCCTCATCTCTTCGCTTATAGGTCCCGAATCCTTCCAGAGTGCCGGTAATATTATCAGTAATTGGATCCAGGCCGATATTTTTGGCATGTTTGGCGGCGTATTTTTCCGATACGGAATTAGATTCTCTCTCTGGGAGAATCAGTCCCAACACCTTAGATTTACCCAGGGCTTTCACACAGAGTGCAGAACAGAGCGCTGAATCGACTCCTCCGCTGATGCCAATGACGGCGCCGTCGCGTTTCATGACCCCGACCTGTTTTACAATAAAATCGCAAATCCGGTCAGTTTCGGATTGACAGTTTATTTTTAGAATTCCTTTATTAAAAGCCATTTTTTACTCCATTTATACCGACTTAATGTAAATCTCGCTTTTGAATTTTACCGCTGTCGGTCCTCGGCAGCGAAGTCTGAATACTGACATATTTCGGTACCGCATGGTCTTCCAGGTTTTTAAGACAGAAGGCGATAATTTCCTTCTCGGTAGCCTTTGAATCTTCAGCTAAACACACGAATGCTTTGATGGCGCGTCCCAGAATTTCATCCTCGACACCAATAACGGCGGCTTCGACAATGTCTTCCATTTCACACAATACATTTTCTACTTCTTTAGGGCTCACCATATGCCCGGAAGTTTTAATGATATCGTCCTTGCGTCCCAGGAAATAGAGATAACCTTCCTCGTCCTTTTTAAATAAATCTCCGGTATACAGGACTTTCTCACCAGGGTATGAACCGGTGCGGAGAGCTCGTTTCGTTTCCTCGGGAAGTCCCCAATAACCCTGCATTACCGTTGATCCTCGGACGACCAGTTCACCCGGTTTTCCCGGCTCGGTAATCTCTTTACCAGCATCGTCTGCAATGTAAACTTCAGTATTCGGGATAGCGATTCCTACGGAATTCGGTTTTCGATCCAAGTCTCTGGGAGGAAGGTAGGAAACTCTTTTGCATTCGGTTAATCCGTACATCGAAAATATTTTAGTGACCGGGAAAGCCTGTCTTAACCGTGCAATATGGTTGGTAGGAAGCACCTGCCCGGTACTGGTAATATATCTGAGTCTGGAAAAGTCATTGTTTTCCAGATTCTTGAGTCGACATAACATAGCGGCGATGGTTGGTACCACCGGCCAGCCGGTAACCCGTTCCTGGATGACTTTCTTAATGATTTGTTCAGGGAAAATGAATCCGTTTTCCAGAATTACGGTGCCGCCGAATTTAAACGCCATTAAGACCTGGTATAATCCGTAATCAAAAGAGAGCGGCAGTGTGTCCATAATGATATCGGAGTCTGTATTTTCCAGATACTGCGTGATGGAATTGACCGCCGTCACCATATTAAGATGGGTGAGCATGACCCCCTTGGGATTTCCGCTTGACCCGGAAGTATAAATCAAACTGGCGAGATCTACGTCAATATTGGCCGGTCTGATGATGCCCGGTTTGTGATCCCGGACCATGTCCTTGAAAGAAAGGAGTTTGAAGCCCGGACTCAACGGTTCCAAATTCCCGGCTTTTTCGTAGTCTGTGAATACTATCCGCCTGAGGCCTGCAAAATCTTCTCCCCCCTGAGATAGCTGTTTGTAATGAGAGGTATCGGTGATCAAGGTTTTAGCCCTACAATCTAACAGGATATAAGCCAATTTCCGGGGTTTAACTTTGGAGTTTACGATGACAAAAATACCGCCGGCTTTAAGGATTCCATAAAGAGATATGACGGTTTCGTCTGAGTTGTCCAAATATATAATTACCGGTTCATATCTCTGAAAACCCTGAGCAATCAGGGCGTTCGCCAGGGAATCAGCGGCCTGGTTAATATCAGTATAGGTGTATCTCTGGTTCTTGCAGACTAAAGCAATCTTGGAAGGGTACCGCCGGGTTGTTTGTTCTAATAATTCATTGAGTAACATTTATATATTTATCACTAACCGCCTTAAGAAGCTTGAGGTTTTCCGTTTTGCTTTAATTGAACGAATTTTAATAGCTTGTTGATTGAATCAAAATTATCGGGAACGATTTCTTCATCTTCGATTCTGAATTCAAAGGTCATTTCAAGGAAGGCGACTAACTCCATTACTCCGGTGGAGTCAATAATACCCTCATCCAGAAAGGAGGTATCGTCCGTTAGCTTTATTCCCGATTCTTTGACGAAATAATCAAGGATATAGGTCTTTAACTTATCTTTGATATCCACTGTGCTTGCCAATTTTCACTCCTTAGCTGTATTGATATTAAGGTTCACCCGGCTTTTTGTGAACTCTGCTCTAACTTATGAATTGTAAGCCGACTTTAAATTATCGTAACTACCCATTATAAGTGTCATAATCAACGTTGGTCAAGTTCGAACGATGCTGACCGGGCTGAAATTCAAGAACCGGGACATCTGTATCGTATCCGTCAGGCCGTCATCCGGAGTCGGTCAGTCATCGTATTTTAGGTTGTAAAATGCTGACCGACGACGATGCTGTCCAGAATATTTATGGTCCCATCCTGATTAACATCCTCTCTGATCCATCCGCCGGTAGCATTAGTCTCACCAAAATGCTGGTTAATATCAGCCAAATCCTGCTCGTCCACTATGTTATCTGCATTAACGTCATAAATGTTTAGCTCCTGGATAACAGTAATGGTGATATTTTCATAATCTGTCAGGCTGCCGTCACTGACGGTAAAACGCACATTAGAATAGGTTCCAGCCTGGTTTATGGTGGGTGTCCAGGTGAAGGTCCGGGTAGAAGTGTTAAAGCTTGACCCGGAAGGTAGATTGGAGCCAGAATAGGTCAGGCTGTTACCGTTGGGGTCAGTAGCGGAGATTTGGAAAGTTAAAGTCTGGCTAGTCGTTACTGTCTTATTGCCGATTGCAGCCAGCACCGGAGCCTGATTTACGCTGTTAACGGTGATAGTAATATTCTCATAGTCCGTTAAACTGCCATCACTAACGGTAAAGCGGACATTGCTGTATGTTCCAGTTTGAGATGAGGTCGGCGTCCAGGAGAACGTCCTTGTCGAAGTGCCAAAACTAGATCCTGAGGGTAAATTAGAAGCCGAGTAAGTCAAGCTGTCCCCGTCAGGGTCGGTAGCAGAGATGATAAAGGTAAGAGTCGATCCCGCATTTACGGTCTTACTTCCGATGGATGACAGGACCGGGGCTTGATTAGCAAGATTCACAGTGATAGTAATATTCTCGTTGTCCGTTAGATCCCCGTCACTCACCGTGAAGCGGACGTTACTATAAGTTCCTGCCTGATTAGCGGCGGGTGTCCAGGTGAAGGTCCGGGTA
>DEUU01000346.1 GCA_002362735.1 Dehalococcoidia bacterium UBA3254 | reverse complement strand
TTCCCGAAAAACCAGAATGCCTATGACATGATGTTCGATTCTCCGGCAGAAGTCAGCCAAAAACAAATCGACGAATTACATATTAAACTTAATATTGAGCCTGATTCAATAGGCTAAACTATTAGTTTTTAGCAGTTAGCCTCAAGCGCAAGCCAGAGACCATTGCTGAAAGCTCGTACCTGACAGCTAATGTAAAATATAATTAGACGATATTTTCATCGGGGGAGGAATCGTGAAAGCAACTTTAGATAAGACGGAGAATCGCCAGGCTTATCTGACTATCGAGATGGAGCCGGCAGAAGTAGATGAGGGATTAAAGAAAGCCTATAACCGGCTGGTTCAGAAAGCCAATGTCCCGGGTTTTCGTAAAGGAAAGACTCCCAGGCCGATTCTGGAACAATATCTTGGAAAAGAGGCTTTTCTGGAAGATGCCGTAGAACATATGGCACAGGGGGCCTACGAACAGGCTGTAAAAGAAAAAGAAATCAAACCGATCGCCCGTCCGGAAATCCAGGTAGAAAAAATGGAACCGGTTACTTATAAGGTGGTGGTTGCCCTGGAACCAAAAATTAAGCTTGGTGACTATCATCAAATAAAACTAACTCCGGAAAGTATACAATTAAAAGAAGAGGACCTTAACAATACCATCGAGCAGATCCGTCGCCAGCACGGTATCTGGGAGCCGGTAGACAGACAGGTAAATTCCCGTGACTCAGTGACTCTGGATATTGAAAGTCAGATTGGAAACCAACCCTATATTAACCAGAAAGACGCTCAATTCGAGGTAGAAAAAGAATCTGAGTTTCCCATGAAGGGATTTTCCGAGGAATTGATCGGACTGAAAAAGGGGGAGACCAAGGAATTTAAGCTCAGTTTCCCAGCGGACTACAGCCGCGCGGAACTGGCGGGTAAAGAGGCGTCTTTTAAAGTGACAATCAAAGAAATCAAACAGGAGAAGCTGCCCGAAGTCAACGATGACCTTGCAAAACAGGTCAATCCGGATTTTAAAACCGTCGACGATTTGAAGAATAAAGTCCGCGAAGGCTTGCAGCGCAAGGCTGAAGAAACGGCTAAAAGGAATTTCGAGCAAAAAGTAATTGATGAGCTGGTCAAGCAGTCCGAGATAGAATATCCAGCTATTTTGGAGGACGAAGAAGTCGACCATTTAATCCGGCAGCAAATGCAACAGTGGCGGACCGATGAAAAAGGGATGGATGCCTATTTGCAGAGTATTAAAAAGACACCCGAGGAGTTCCGTGAGGAATTAAGACCGGTAGCTATCCGAAATTTAAAGCAGACTCTGGTATTGACCGAGGCCGCCCAAAAAGAAAATATTCAAATAGAGAAATCCGATCTGGAAAGTGAAGTCCAGAATATGACTAGGGATGTTGCCAGCGAGAGAAAGGAAAAACTGATCGAAATACTGAATATGCCTCAAACCCAGGTCAATCTGGCGTCCGCTATCGCTACACGGAAAATTATCGAAAGACTGACGGAGATAGCCAAGTCTCCGGTTGAAACCACAGAAAAAACTGAAAACGCCGAAGCTAAACCAGCCGAAGCAGAGCCAAAGGAGGCCAATCAATGATGAACCCGAATAATGTCATCCCTATGGTTGTTGAGACAGGAACCAGAGGAGTAGAAAGAGCTTTTGATATCTATTCGTTGTTGTTGCGAGAAAGAATTGTCATGCTGAATATGCCGATCAGCGACCAGGTGGCAAACGTGGTTATTTCCCAGCTGCTATATCTCGACCGTGAAGATCCTGACAAGGACATTAGCCTTTATATTCATTCACCGGGTGGGGTTGTGACCGCCGGACTGGCGATTTACGATACCATGCAGTTGATCCGCCCACAGGTCTCGACCATCTGTCTGGGTATGGCTGCCAGTATGGCTACGATTCTCTTGACTGCCGGGGCCAAAGGTAAGCGTTTTGCTTTGCCTCATGCTACAATCCATATGCACCAGGTTTTAGGAGGAGCCCAGGGACAGGCCGCAGATATTGTCATTGCGGCCAAGGAAGTAATGCGCCTGGACGACATCATTCGCAACATCCTGGTCCAGCATACCGGCCAGCCCATGGAAAAAGTCCAGCATGATACTGATCGCGATTTTTATCTAAACGCAAAACAGGCCATCGAATACGGACTTATTGATCATGTGCTTGAAAAGAAAGAAGAAACCAAAAAGTAGTCATTAACCATCGGGGCGACTCCATGAGTCGCCCCGTTTCTATCTTCCAGAACTTGTAACTTATTACCTATAACTTACAACTTACCTAGCGTTTTCTGATGAATACCAGGAACCCCAGTTTTTTAATTTCTTCCGCGACGGGAGCTGGATCTTCGATATCCAGATGGACCATCAAATCGTGTTTTTTAGCTTCCTTGAACTCAGAAAGGAAAAGGTTAACAATCCTGATTTTCAATTTGTTAATCAAAGAGATTACTTTCTCAACGTCCTGTCCCGTATAACATTGAGCCACAAGTATCCGTGATCCGGACATACCTATTCCCAGTAAAGGATTCAAAACGCCCAGAAAAATATCGTTGGTTGTGGCTATTCCTATCACTCTGTCATTCTCCATAACAACCAGGGAACCTATTTTTCTGGCCTGGGCCAT
>DEUU01000214.1 GCA_002362735.1 Dehalococcoidia bacterium UBA3254 | reverse complement strand
GGATGAAATGCTGGATGAATATTATTCCGCCCGGGGCTGGGATGCTTCAGGCACCCCCACCTCTGCCAGACTCAAGGAGCTTGAAATTATTTAATAGCGGTGGCTATTAGCCTCCATGTAAGGGGACCCCTTGCAAGGAGGCTAATAAAACACCTTTTCTTCAATCAGTTTTTTGATCTCTTCTTTCGAGAGCCCGAGCAGTCGGCCAAAAACGTATTCGTTATGTTCTCCCAGCAGCGGAGCACGATGATAATTGGCTTTTTTGAAACCACTGAAGCGGATTGGTAGACCGGTTAGAACTACTTTCCCCATCACCGGATGATCCGTTTCGATAAAAAACCCCCTGGAGGCCAGATGGGAATCGTGAGTGGCCTGTTTGGTGCTGAGAGAGGCGCAGGCAGTAATTCCCGCTTTCTGTAACATAGCCGCTAGTTCATACGAGCCAAACTCGCGAGTCCAGGTTATCAGGTGCTTTTCCAGCTCACTCTGATTTTTCCAGCGACCCAATTCATCACTGAATTCCTCTTTTTTAGTCCAATCCGGATTGCCCATTAATTTGCAAAAAGCTCTCCATTCTTTATTACCCGCAATGGCGATGGCTATCCATTCGGATTCATCTTTAGTCTGTTTGCAGGGATAACACCCGTGCGGCGACATGAACGCGGACCGATTCCCAATCCGACTTCCAATATTACCGCGGATAAAATAGTCCATTACCAGCTCCCCGAGGAAGTTCGAAGCGCATTCGATCATGGCTGCATCGATATACTGTCCTTCTCCGGTCATCATATGATGATATATGGCGGTCAAGATGGCAAAAGAACCGTGCATTGCCTGTGAGGCATCTGTCCAGGGTGAGACCCCCACTACCGCCGGGTCTCCGTTCTCGAACCCGTTAACATAAGTGGCGCCGGTATAGGCATCCACGATTTCGGCATAGGCCGGTCTTTCTTTGTACGGGCCATTTCGACCATAGCCTGAACCGGCGTAGTAGATAATATCCGGTTTTATTTTTTTCATTTCCTCGTAGCTAAGTTCCCAGCGTTCCAGTACTCCCCCACCAAAATTCTCCGCTACGACATCACAGATTTTAATTAATTTTTTAGCCAACTCCCGAGCTTTTGGTTCATTCATATTAAGGACAATGCTGCTCTTTCCCCAATTCAAGGAAGCGAAGCAGCTTCCTACATCCGGACTGGTCCCGGCTAAACCGGGAGGCGCTCCCACGGTCCGCAGATAATCTATTCTTAAATTAGTCTCTACCTTAATAACTTCGGCGCCGAGAACAGAGAACCACTCCGTGGCATGCGGCCCAGCCCACATCTGGCAAAAATCTAATATCCTTATTCCTTTTAACGGCAACTTTGACATTTAATCTCCTAAATCACCCCAGATTGTCTCATTCTAACGAGGTCCTTCCGATCATAACCCAGCATCTGGCAGTAGACTCTTTCATTGTGCTCTCCCAGAAGCGGCGCAGGCCGCTCGATTTTTCCGGGAGTGGCTGATAGCTTGAAAGGTGACCCGGGGTATTTGATTTTTCCGGCCATGGGATGGTCCACTTCCTGCCAGAATTGTCTGAAGGCTAATTGTTCGTCATCTGCCAGATCTTTGATTGTACGGACCAGAGAACAGGGAACACCGTGTTCCAGAGCTAAATCATTAATCTCCTGCGTCGTATGCTCCAGAGTCCATAACGTGATCAATTGATTAAGCTCAACAATATAATCATTACGCAGCAGGGGATCTGCAAACATCTCAACTTTTGACCAATCCGGATCTCCCATCATTTTCATAACTCGAGGGTAATGGGGACCTATCCAGATCACCACATATCCGTCTTTACATTGATAAAGAAAGCCGCCGAATTTTTTCCTTCCCCACTCCCGAGATGGGGTGACACCCTGAACCGCATAGTAAGCTAATTGCTGGCGGCCTGTAGAAGCGACGGCTTCCTGCTGAGACAAGTCTATATGCTGACCTAGGCCGGTAATCCTCTGTGAAACCACGGCCGAGAGAGTGCAGACCGCGGCGCTCAAACCGGAAACAATGTCCCCAGCATGATATGTTGCCTTCAGTGGAGGATCATTCTCAGGGTCCTTAACGCCTTCATCCGGATTACCGAAAGCTTCCGCCCCGGCATTCACTGCAATGAGGTCGCTGCCTTTATAATTTTTCATTGGACCGGTCAGCCCGAACGGGGTAATTGAAGTCATTATCAGGCCGGGGTTTATTTTTCTAAGCTTATTATAGCTTAGCCCCAGACCAGGCAATTCTTTCGCCAGGTGATCATCGATCAGAACATCCGCCCACTTCAATAATTCTTTTAATATTTTCAAACCGCCATCTGTCTCAATATTCAGGGTTATCCCGGATTTATTCGTATTCAGAAACAGAAAAAGACCGCTCTTTTCGGGATGGGGTAAGTCATCCGGAAAAGGCCCCCACCTTCGAGCTTTATCTCCAATTCCTGGCTTCTCAACCTTAATAACTTCTGCACCCATATCTGCCAGTAATTTGCCGCAATATGCCCCGGAAACAAAATCAGTGCGTTCAACAAATTTTATTCCTTTTAACACCCAT
>DEUU01000361.1 GCA_002362735.1 Dehalococcoidia bacterium UBA3254 | reverse complement strand
GAGAATATAAATCTCTTTCATAATAACCATTGCGATAGCCTCTCCTGATCTCAGTTCTTTGATAAGGGCTAGCCTGTAATTGCTCTAATAATTCGCTTTCTAAACTACTCTCTAAGATGGTCCTTACCATGCCCAGTATCCGTTCATTAACATCACCCCACCATTCCTCTTCACTCTTGACCTCTTTCCATAAATCGGTTACCTTTAATTCGGTCAGGTCTTTGACTTTGACCATAGGGCGTATTCCTCCTTTCAGTTTTCTCACAACTACTGAATAGGATACGCCCTCTCTATTATCCTTGTCCTAATTTACACAAGATATGTTACATCACCGTTAGCGTCGTGCTATTGACAACATTTATAACATATGTTAGTATCTCATCCATCATAGAAGTTCATCGGTTAGACTTAAACCGGAATTTTGACATTATTATAAATCCAGCTTCCAGGTTAATTTAAAAAATACCCGCCGGATTAACCGGTTAGTATTCAATGGTACTTGAAAAGCTCTATCCTCAACCAGGAATATGTGACTTAAGACATTAAAATTTGTTACTGAGAGAGTTCCCAATCTCATTGTAGCCTATACGATGAGATTATAAGATATATTAAAAGGAGGATAACAATGAAACGCTGGATTTTCTGTCTGACCTTATTACTTGTTCTTTCTCTAGTTGCGGGAAGTGTACTGTCATGTAGCAGTACAACGACGTCTACACCACCATCTACTCAACAAACCTCTGTACCCCCAAAAACAGTGGCATCTCAAGGACCCATAATTCTGAAGCTAGGAGTGGCCATTCCCCCGGGTGATCCTATGGTGGAACGGTTAAAGCCCTTTATGGATAACTTCAACAAGGCAGCCGCCGGTAGATATGAAATCAAGTTATTTGAGGGAGGAACTCTGGCTGGAACTGCTGATACTCTGGATGCCGTGAGAACCGGCGTGGAAGATATAGGTCATGGGTCAATTCCTACCTTCGCCGGTCATGATCCGGCTTTCTCAGCTTGTGAGGTCCCTTACTTCCTGAATAACTATGAAGCCAATACAGAATTTGTGCATCTGGTAAAAGACTATCAAGATAATGTATTTCAGACCAAATTCAACCAGAAGCTATTGTCAGTATGGTGCATGGGCTATAACGAAATTTATACTGTTAAAAAGCCAGTCAAAACCATGGCCGATATCAAGGGCTTAAATATTGCCGTGACTGCTCCTTTGATGTCCAAAACAGTCGCAGCTCTGGGTGGTGCGCCGGTTACGATGGACTGGCCGGATGAGCTGCCCGCTTTACAGAAAGGGGTAGTAGATGCCGGCATGGCTACGGTTTCAGGAGCCATGGCTTTCATGAAATATTATGAAGTCGTTAAATACTATATAGCTTCCTCCAAGTCAGGGACTGAACTCGACCTGACTATTAACCTGGACGTTTGGAAAAAAATGCCGGCAGACCTCCAGAAGGTATTGCAGGACGAATCCACCAGTTATGGCAAAGACCTGGAGCCGATCATGAAAGACTTTTCCTTAGTCTGGGCAATCAATGAGCTGAAGAAAAATGGCGTAACGGTCACTAGCTTGACGCCCGAGGAACGTGACAAATGGAAAGCGGCCACCGCTCAAATTACTGCGGATTACTTCGCTAAAATCCCGGCTGCTGATGCCAAACTGATACAGGATGCTGGCGCTCAAGCTAACGCGAAATATCCCTATAAAGGCGATTAATCCAATCAAATCTCAATATAGGGATTGTATAACGTACTAACACTTTACCAGTAGGATAAAGGGCTCAACCCATTATCCTACTGGTAATCTTCTTGGGCATAAGGAACAACTTGGAAGTAAAGTGATGACATGAGAAATATTTCCAGTCACGGGGGTTAAATTTGGAGAAAACGCAGATAGTAGTTCAAGCGAAACCACTGCAATCTTTGAACAGGATCATGAATACTTTAACCAACGTATTAATGATTATCTCCGGATCCCTGATCTTTCTGATGTCGTTGGTTACAGCCTATTCGGTAGCCCGCAGGTATGTATTTCATAGCCCCGATGATACTGCCTATCTGTTAGTCTGCATCATGATGCTGGGGTGTGTGATCTTTTCCCTGGCGAATATTCAATGGAAAAAACAGAATATCACCGTAGATTTTTTTAGTCAGCGTTTACCTGTGATTGGTCGAGAAATCATCGCCAATATAATAGGTCCCCTTTTAGGGTTAATATTCTGCATAACTATCGTCTGGAAGAGCTGGGATAACGCATGGTTCGCCTTCAAAACCCACCAGGAAACGTTAACTACTTTAACTATTCCGACTTATCCGATGCAGATGGCCATCCCGGTTACAGTAGGTCTACTCGGTTTAGTCCTCGTTATACAGATGTTGAATTATCTGGTCACTCTGAGGCACCGAACCGCAACCAGGAAATTGTAGTTTATCACAAAAAAGACGGCAACTAATATGGTTGCCATAAATAATTAGATGGAGCATCTCATGGAAGGAAGTCTAATTACTATCGCATTGATCTGTCTGGCGGGTGTGCTGGTATTCATGATGATCGGCATTCCCCTCCCTTTTGCTATTGGAGCCTCAGCCGTCATAGGGGCTTATTTAGGTTGGGGATCACCCGGTTTGGGTAAAATGGGGTTGATTATTTATCAACAATTCTTTCATCTACAATGGACCCCCCTTGCGCTCTTCGTATTTTTAGCCTGCATCATCGATCAAACGAGTATCGGTTCCCAAATTTTCATTGCGGCTAATAAATGGTTATCCCGCCTACCGGCCGGACTAATTGTAGCCAGCATCGGAGCTGAGGCTGGCATGGCTGCCGCTATCGGCAGCAGCACTACCACCGCTCTGGCAGTAGGGAAAGTGGCAGTCCCCCAGATGGTAAAACTGGGATATAATAAATCCTTCGCTGTTGGTGCCCTGTTATGCGGGGG
>DEUU01000195.1:516-5178 GCA_002362735.1 Dehalococcoidia bacterium UBA3254 | reverse complement strand
TAACCAGCAGAATAATAATGAATTTTTTTTATAAGTTTTCAGAGGTGAACCATTATCCGGAAACTAACTATTCCAGATTAAAGTTCATTGGGAAAAAATACCAAATTCCTTTCAGAGATAGGCCCCTCGTATAGGTTAAACAATTCTAGAACGAGAATAAGGTTGCACAGAATTCTTGCCGCGATTAAGCGTGATTTGTCAGCCAGTCCTCCATGTCTGCCATAATCTTAAGGTAGTCTGGATCATTAAATAAATCGTGCGGCAAACCTGGATAAAGCTTAAGGATCTTGTCTTTAGATCCGATCAGAGCAAATAGAGCCTTACCCCTATCCCCGTCAAAGCCTCTGGTTCCCGCCAGTAACAGGATAGGTAATTTGATTTGATCAGCCCGTTCAGATATTTCAACCATCTTTTGTGTTCCAAATATGGCGTGCTTTTCAGGTATAGGTCCATGATAGACAAGAGGGTCATTAAGATATCTTTCGATAACATTTGGATCACGATGATTGCCCATAAAATTGAGGGGCTGATTGCGAGGTATCAAGGTCTCTCCTCGTTTTGCCGGCCCACCTCCGGAGATAATGAGGCCACCCAGTTCATGCTGGAATTCAAGAGCAAAGTCCAAACTGATGATTGATCCCCCGCTGTGACCCAGGAGGAATATTTTTTTACCGGGATTATTCTTTCGCACCATATCAAAATAGATTTTAACGTCAACTGCATAATCATGAAAATCATCAAATTGAACACGTTCTCCCTCTGATCTACCATGTCCCCTTTGATCCATAATCCAGATCGCATAGCCCTTCGGAACAAAATATTTAACTATGTTGGAATAATATCCACTATGCTCGCCCAAACCATGTGCAATAAGTATTACAGCCTTAGGAGAATCTTCAGGCACCCAGTACTGGAAATAGATCTTGAGGTTTTTGTATCCGTTAAACTGACCTTCTTGATGCTGCATCTTCCAACTCCCAAATATTATTTCAGGGTGTAATCTTATACTATCTGCAACTATAGCAATAATTCTGGTGGGGACTATATCCTTTGGCCATTATTATTTATTTTTAGTATCATTGTCAATCATGAAATTGTACCTGTATTCTATTATTGTGGTTGACCAATAAGAAAATATTAACAAAATATCTCAGTCAAAACTATCACACTGACATCGCGTTCTGAAATCACTTCAGTCTATATTTCGATCAAGTCCGTTTGTATATCTTATTTCGTGCTGCATCTATATAAATTGGTACATACTTTCATATACCTACTTAAGTATATATTTTCAGATTCATTATTTATCTTAGGTCTATTGTACCCTCCTTTTTTTTCTGGTATTTTTAATTATTAATATTTGATAATTAGACGAGTACGATTTATCATCACGATATACTTTACTCTTTAATACCCAAATATGCTGGCTGTAGCACCCTGAAAAGGGTAGGTAGGCAGAGCTTATTTATTATAAATATTCAAATGTTTCCTCGCACAGAATAGAATTCTTTTAAGGGTATATAATTTGAATTTTCTTAAAATTATCGACTCTTTTTATCAATATAGTTAGTTGCAAGAGTAATAGTTGCGTAGCATAAAAGGATATAGTGATACTATATTTCTTGAATTGATGAATCTTATGACACTGATTTACCTTTCTATCTTAACATGACCTTAACCAGGAGTTGTTAAAACAATAATTAGGAGGTTAATAATGAAAAGATTCTCAGTCATTCTCAGTCTTATGGTAGCTCTGGCACTAATCATGAGCATTATCTCTTGCAGCCAGACCCCCACCCCCACTACTACCACCGCCCCCACTACTCAGGCTCCCCCTCCCGCTACCTCATCTGCACCTGCTACTACATCTAAACCACCGACCACTAGCACCGCCCCGGCGACTACTTCCGCTCCCACGACTACACCTGCATCAACCACATCAGCCGCTAAATACCCTTTTAGAATGGCACCTATCGGTGTCCCACCACCTCTTCCGGAAGGGTCTAATCCTCCTCCATCAGGAGCCAGCCTATTTTTTGCCAATTATGCTAAACTTATAGGGACCAAGACCAACGGTCAGGTAAAAGTTGAAGTCTTCTTTGCACAAAGCCTGGTGCCGACAAATCAGATTGTAACCGCCACGAGCACCGGCGTGGCGGATATCGGCGCCGCGAGTCAGGATGATGAAGGCGGCAAACTGCCTCTATCCGTAGTATCCTCGCAGCCCGGTTATAGCACTGACTGGTGGGCCCTGTCTATGGCTTACTGGGACCTCATGAACCAGGAACCACTTATATCCGAATATGCCAAGTATAATCTTCTTCCGCTGGGAGTTCTTTTTGATAAAGATTACTCCCTTATAGCCAACAAACCTATCCGCACCGTTGCTGATCTTAAAGGCAAGAAAATTGCCTGCGGCGGTATGCAGGCGCAGATTCTACAATCTCAGGGAGCCGTACCGGTCGCTCTGGGACCCCCGGAACAATATGAAGGAATGCAGAAGGGGACCATAGATGGGATTGCCGCCGGCCTTTCTCCGATCTCTGATTTTAAATTCTACGAGGCAGGCAAATATTTTACTACATTCTCATTGGGCGGGAAGGTGCATCCAATCCTGATTAACAAGAATTCCTGGAACAAGCTGACGCCAGATATACAGGCCACCCTCAAGGCCATGATACCGGACGTGATTCAAGTTAATATTGATTCGGCTTACCGTAAAGGCCAGCCCTTATTCCCGATGTCAGAAGAACTTTTAAAAGCCAATAACATCACGGTTATCACACCCAGTGCGGAAGATGCCGCGGCTCTAAAAAAGGTTCAGGGGGGAATGGCGGATACGTGGGCAGCTGCTACCGATAAAGCCGGAATGCCGGGCAGTAAGATACTGGCAGATTACCGCGCTCTGATAGCAAAATATGAAAAGGTCAGCACCTTCGCCTTCAAATAATTAATGACCCTGATTTAAGTGGTACTATTACTAAGTGTACCCGGATCCCGGGATCCGGGTACACTTCCAAAGGTGTATTAAAGGTTTTTTGATTGGGGGTTTGCATTGGAAGAAAAAATGCCGGAAGAAGTAATGTCCAAATCTCAAGGGACGCCGGAAGTACTTCCGAAGCCTTCCCTTTCCAGCCAGCTGATAAAGATTCTCTCCAGAGCTGAAAGAGCGGGGGCTATCCTCTCGGGAGTTTTTATCCTGGTCATGATGGTCATGACCACCCTGGATGTCATCCTGCGCGATTTTTTTAACAGCCCCATCAGAGGGAATACTGAGTTACAGACTATCCTCATTGTTGGAGTGGTCTACCTGGCAGCCGCCAGCGTCCAGGCAAGAAGAGGCCATATCACCCTGGATTTAATCACTTCTCATCTCTCCAAAATAAACCAACTCGCTCTCTATTTTTTCAATGACTTTATTATGCTGATATTTGGTGCCATTGTCTGCTGGCAGTTCGCTCTGGCTACCCGAACCGCCTGGATCACCCATGACTATTTCTGGGGTGTAGTAAAATTCCCTTTATGGCCTCCCTATCTGATGATCACCCTGGGGATGGGTTTACTGGGATTGCGTCTTGTTGTACAGTTAATCAGCAGTCCTTTATGGCATAAAACATCCGGCCTCAGCTTTCTTTCACGTTCAATCAGGGTATTTATTGTGGCTCTGGTTGGAATTTTCATCCTAGCGGGTATCCTCATCAGTATCAATGCCCATCTGCAGATGGTTACGGTTGGATTGATTGCCTGTGGATTATTCGTCATACTGCTTTTCCTGGGTGTACCCGTCTTCGCCTGCCTGGGACTTATAACTATCATCGGATTCTGGATTATGGTAGGAGGCGAAAGCGCTTTAGGCATCGCTGGCACTATTCCTTTTTCCGCAATAGGACAGTATACCCTGACGGTCATGCCTCTCTTTCTAATTATGGGCACTTTTGCGGCCCTGGCAGGTTTTGCTGAGGAAGGTTTTAAGCTTGCCAAGCATTGGCTTGAAGGAATCCCCGGCGGCATTATCCATGCCACCATCGTTGGCGCTACTGCTTTTGGAGCTGCCACGGGTTCCGGTGGAGCTTCTTGCGTTGTCCTGGCCAAAGTCGCCATTCCGGAAATGCTGAAGCAGGGAATCAAAAAAGGTATGGCTATCGGTGTGGTGGCCTCAGCCTCTACCCTGGCGATCATGATTCCTCCCAGCAGCGCCTTTGTCCTGTATGCTATGCTGACCGGCAACTCGGTGGGTAAACTCCTCATAGCCGGGATCATACCCGGTCTCATCGGGGCGGTTATGATCGGGATCATGGTAGCTATCCGCTGCAAGATTGATCCCAGCCAGTACGGTTACGGTCGGGCAGCGGGCGAGCGTACACCCTGGAAGACCCGCTTTGCTATGATACCTCGCGCCTGGGGACTGCTCTTTATTGCGCTGGTCATTATAGGCGGGTTGTATACCGGTATCTTTACCCCTACCGAAGCCGGCGCAATCGGGGCTTTCGTCGCCTTTGGGACGGTTCTGGCTATGCGCAAGGGCGGTTGGCGTGGCATCAGCCAGATCCTGTTTGAGGGAGGAGGACTGACCAGTCAGATCCTTATGATTATCATGGGCGGGATGATGTTTGGTTATCTGATGTCCGTCACACGGTTACCCGCCATGCTCAGTACCATGAT
>DEUU01000195.1:0-236 GCA_002362735.1 Dehalococcoidia bacterium UBA3254 | reverse complement strand
GTGGCTCCGATCATGATCATCATTATTATCATGGCCGGCTATGTTGTGTTGGGATGCTTCATGGATGACCTGTCGATCATGGTGGCGACCCTGCCGATATTATATCCCGTCGTCGTCCAGTTAGGGTTCAGTCCGATCTGGTTCGGGGTCTTGATGGTCCAGCAGATCGAAATCAGCGTGGTAACACCACCCTACGGCATGAATTTATTCATCCTGAAGGGTATTCTGACCGATAC
>DEUU01000338.1 GCA_002362735.1 Dehalococcoidia bacterium UBA3254 | reverse complement strand
ACCAGCGTGGAGGAAAAATGAACAGAAACATGATCCAGCAGCTTCAGGCCCGGTTAGCTAAAGCGCAGCAAGATCTGGCTAATATGACGATTGAAGTGAGCTCCGGAGGCGGAGCGGTTAAAGTCACGGTTGACGGACAGCAGAAAATCAAGACTATTAAAATCGCCAAGGAAGTTGTCAACCCCGAGGATGTCGAGATGCTGGAAGACCTGGTACTTTCCGCCGTCACGGAAGCCATTACGAAATCCCAGGAAGCTGCCTCCAAACAACTTGGAGGTTTGACGGGCGGATTTAAGATTCCGGGACTGATGTAAAAGGAGAGAAAATTGAGCCAGCAAACCACGCCGACAACAGATGCTGTTTCCGTATTGATCCAGGAATTAAACAAGCTTCCCGGTATCGGACCTAAAAGTGCTCAGCGTATCGCTTACTATCTTCTGCGGGCAAATGAACTTGAGAACCAGTCGCTGGCAGAAGCTATCTTGCAGGTAAAACAAAAAACCAGGTTGTGCTCTATATGTTTAAATGTATCGGAGACTGATGTTTGCCATATTTGCAGTAGTGAACCTCGCGATCGTACCAAGATCTGTATTGTTGAACAACCCCAGGATATTCTGGCAATTGAACACACCCGTAAATATAACGGTCTATACCATGTCCTGCACGGCGCTCTTTCCCCTAGCGAAGGGATTGGGCCAGATGACTTACGCATTAAAGAATTAATAGACCGTTTGAAAAGCGGCGAGGTAACTGAAATTATTCTGGCAACCAATACTAATCTTGAAGGTGAACAGACGTCTCTCTACCTCCATCGTCTTATTTCTCCGTTGGGAATTAAAGTTACTCGTCTGGCTCGCGGGTTGCCCTTCGGAACTGAATTGGAATATGCCGACGATATGACCCTGAGCCGGGCTCTGGAGGGTCGTCAGGAATTCTAAATAAAGCCCCTATCCTTCTTAACGAACGATCACATACGTTCTATTTTTCACATTTAAAGATTCTTGATGTAGAATTAAACGAAGATATGAAAGTGTGGAAGTATAGTTGTGGTTATAGACCTTAACCCTCTCAATAACGCGAAAAGAAACTTCCCGGAGAAATTCGCTTCCGAGGAGGAGATATTCAGTCATATTCACCGAGGGGATAGAATATTTATCTCTTCGGCTTGTAGCGAACCTCAATATCTCGTCAGAGCTTTGATCAGGTATACTGAATCTTATCCTAAAGCTTTCTTCGATGCAGAGGTAATTCACATCTGGACTCTGGGTCTCGCACCCTATACTGATGAAAAATTCAAAGCCAACTTTCGACACAATTCTTTCTTCATTGGCCACAGTACCCGTCAGGCTGTAAACACTGGTCTGGCTGATTATACACCTGTCTTTCTCTCGGAAGTGCCTCATTTGTTCGCCCGTAAAGTAATTCCTATCGATATCGCTTTGATTCAGACTTCGCCACCCGACGAGCATGGTTACATGAGTTTGGGCGTTAGCATTGATATCGTCAAATCTGCCATAGAACATGCAGATCTAGTCATTGCTCAGGTCAACTCTTTTATGCCGAGAACTCATGGAGATGGCTTCATCCATATCAGCAAAGTAAACTACATTGTACCGTATGATGAGCCTATCCTGGAATATAAGTTTCCTGAGGATACGCATGCCGATGTCAAGCTTGAAATTGGTAAATATGTCGCCCGCCTGATTCAGGATGGAGATACAATTCAGGTAGGTTATGGAAGCGTACCGGATGCTATTTTAATTAATTTTGCCGGTAAAAAGCATCTTGGGGTCCATACCGAACTTATCAGTGAAGGCATGGTTGAACTGATGAAAATGGGAGTTGTCGATAACACCCTGAAAAATGTCGACCGCGGGAAGACGATT
The DNA here is from genome assembly GCA_002362735.1 of Dehalococcoidia bacterium UBA3254. The sequence continues at coordinate 15,017 of DEUU01000338.1, read as the reverse complement.
GCCGCCTTCTGTATGGGAACTAAAGACACATATGATTATGTCAATGACAACCCTTCGATTGAGTTCAAAACCATTGATTATACTAATAACCCGCTGATCATCGCCCAACATGAATCTTTCGTAGCTATCAACAGCGCTTTACAGGTAGACCTTACAGGGCAGTCTACGGCGGAATCTTTAGGAAAAACTTTCTATAGTGGTATGGGCGGACAAGCCAGCTTCATGCGTGGAGCGGTCTTATCACCACGCGGCAGATCGATTCTGGTGCTTCCTTCCACGGCTAATAATGAAACGATCTCCCGAATTGTTCCCTTCCTGAGCGAGGGTTCCGGAATTACTTTAAATCGCGGTGATATCCATTATGTTGTAACTGAATACGGCATTGCTTATTTACATGGGAAAAATATACGGGAACGCGCCATGGAGTTGATTTCGATCGCGCACCCGAAATTCAGGAGAGACCTCATTCAAGAGGCTAAAAGACAAAATCTCATTTATAAAGATCAGGCATTCATCGCCGGTAAGGCAGGAGAATACCCGAAAGAGCTGGAGACCTACCGTACTACCAAGACCGGTCTCGAAATCCTGCTTCGCCCGGTCAAAATCAGTGATGAACCATTAATCAAGGACTTGTTCTACAGTCTTTCAGATAACAGCTTATACAGACGTTTTATATCCCGACGAAAGGATATGCCGCACGAGAGATTACAGGAATTTGTAATCATCGATTACAGCCGGGAAGTATCGATAGTTGCAATTTTTCAACAAGACGAAAAAGAGATTGTGGTTGGGCTCGGACAATACAACGTTGACCCTAATACCCATAATGCCGAAGTCGCTTTTGTAGTCAGAGATGACTATCAAAACCGGGGAATCGGCAATGAGTTACTTTCATATCTTACGTATCTTGCCAAGAGACAGGGCTTGCTGGGCTTTACGGCTGAGGTTCTGGTAGAAAATCGGCCGATGATGCATTTATTTGAGAAAATGGGCTTCCTCACAGACAGAAGAACTGAGGAGCAGGTGTATGAATTAAAGATGGCTTTTAGTGAGGCAACAAGTCATGTACAATAACCCGGATATCAAGTTTCTTTTTGAACCCAGGGGTGTCGCCATCGTTGGGGCGTCTCGTGATAAAAGCAAAATCGGGCATAAATTTGTCCAAAACATTTCCGCCTCCGGATATCAGGGGAAAATATATCCGGTTAATCCCGAAGGTGGAGAAATCCTGGGCTTGCGTGTTTACAAAACCATTGAAGAAATCGATGACGTTGTCGATATAGCCTGCATCGTAATACCGGCTAAATTCGTTTTCGATTCAATAAAAAGCTGCTGTAATAAAGGAGTCAAGTTCGCCGTTATCATTGCCGCCGGTTTCTCGGAAGTAGGTAATTCCGCCGAAGAGAAAAAGATCGTTGCTTATGCTCGCGAACATGGAATGCGAATTCTGGGTCCCAACATCTTCGGCATCTATTCTGCGGCTGCTTCATTGAACGCCACTTTTGGGCCGATAAACGTACGTCCCGGCGGCGTGGGCGTAATTACTCAGAGCGGCGCGATTGGTATTGGCATGATGGGGAAGACAGTCACTGAGAACATCGGGCTATCCTCCATTGTGTCGGTAGGGAATAAGTCCGATATCGATGAGTCCGATCTGCTGGAATACCTGGTTGCCCAGGAGCAGACCAAGATCATCCTCATGTACATTGAAGGTGTCAGCGAGGGAGAGAGACTGGTTAATATCCTCAAGAATGCTGTCAAGAAAAAACCAATTGTCGTGATTAAATCCGGACGCTCCAAAAGAGGCGCTATGGCCGCTGCCTCTCATACCAGTTCACTGGCAGGCGAAGACAGGGTCTTTGATGATATTATCAAACAATGCGGCGTCATCCGCGCCGAGACGATCTATGAGGGCTTGATCTGGTGCCGTTTCCTGGCAGGTACTCCTATGCCTAAGGGGGAGAATACTGTCATTATTACTAACGGTGGCGGAATCGGCGTTCTGACTGCAGATGCCTGTGAAAAATTCAACGTCAATCTCTACGACGATCAAACCATTCTTAATAAGACTTTTTCTGAAGTTATTCCTGCTTTCGGATCATCTAAAAATCCGATTGACCTTTCCGGTCAAGCTCCTGTTAGCTATTACGACAGTGCTTTAGCCGCCGCCCTTCAAAATGACTCAATTCACTCGGTTATTTGCCTGGCCTGCGAGACGGCAGTGTTCGATCCGGATGGATTCGGTGAGGTTGTCAAAAAACAGTACCCGCAGTATGCTAATAAGAAACCTTTGGTCATCTCATTGTTTGGCGGAGCCAAGATAGAATATTACCTGAACGAGTTTCAGAAGATGGATGTCCCGGCTTTTCAAGATGTATATGAAGCAGCCTCTCTTCTGGGAGCCCAATACTCTTACTATCGAACACGAAATAGTCCTCCAGACCCGATCGAGGCTGTAAATATTGATACCGCAAAGATGGATGAGATCATCCGGAAAGTCAGAGCGGATAACCGGACGTTCTTGCTGGCGGGAGAAGCCCAGGAGATAATGCGCCTGGCTGGTATCCCAATTCCAAAAAGTTATATCGCTCACAACCTTGACCAGGCTATTCGCTATGCCGAAAAAATCGGTTATCCGGTGGTCATGAAAATCGTTTCTAAAGATATCATCCACAAGAGTGATGCGGGCGGCGTGGCTCTAGATCTGGAAAACCGCAAAGAGGTTATGGATGCTTATGAAGCTATCCTGCATAATGTCCGGGAATATAAAGCAGATGCCAAGATCGAAGGTATCGAAGTAGACGAAATGGTCCGGGATGAAGTCGAGACCATCGTAGGCGCGCGTCGGGACCGTGCTTTCGGGCCGACCGTCATGTTCGGATTGGGCGGAATTTACGTCGAAGTAATGAAGGATATCGCCTTCCGCTCCTTTCCTCTGGGGAGGAGAGAGACCATGAAAATGATCAGCCAGATCCGATCTTATTCCCTCCTGTTGGGAGTACGTGGAGAAAAACGCAAAGATATTGAAATGGTGGCAGATACTATTATTAAAGTTGGCACCATTTTACAAAAATGTAAAGATATTACAGATATCGAAATTAACCCTCTGGTAGTCTACAGCCAGGGTGAGGGCGTCAGAGCAGTAGATGTGAGAATTTTGCTTTCAAAGCCTCAGGAGGCAGTGTAAATGAAAAATATTATTGTAGGTTCGGTAAATGAAGATGCCGGAAAGACCAGCCTCATTGTCGGTCTGGCTAAAGTCCTGAATCAGAAATTCGGTTATCTGAAGCCATTTGGTGATCGGTTAATCTATCGCAAAAAGAGGCTCTGGGACTATGATTCAGCGTTGGTCACTAATATTTTTGGACTCGATCAGAGCTCCGAGGACATGACCATCGGATTCGAACACTCCAAATTGCGATACATGTATGATGAAGACAGCACAAAAACCAAACTCCTGGATATGGCCAGGAATCTGGTGGACGGTAACCAGATAATGATGATTGAAGGCGGTAAGGACCTGACCTACGGCGCCTCCGTGAGATTAGATACCCTCTCTATCGCTCGCTATATGGGTGGAAAATTAATCTTCGTCATCAGCGGAGATGAAGGATCTGTTCTGGATGATGTAACCTTCCTCAAGAAAAATGTCGATATGGCAAATATTGATTACGGGGTTATCATCAACAAAGTCAGTAATTTGGAAGACTATAAGAGCACCCATCTCAGAGACATCAACGAAATGGGAGTGAAGGTATACGGTGTTATCCCCTATGAGCAAAATCTGACTCAGGTGCCAATCAGCTACATTGCCGAAAAGCTGCAAGCTCGCGTTATCGCCGGAGACGGAGGTCTGAATCAAAGGATGAAGCACGTTTTTGTCGGCGCTATGGCGGGAGATACTGCTACCCACAGCCCCCTGTTTAAAAAGGAGAACAAAGTTGTTATCACCGGTGGCGACCGGAGCGACATGATAGTTGCTGCTCTGGAAAAGACCACCGCTGGTATCATCCTGACCAACAACGTTATTCCACCCCAAAACTTGATCGCTAAGGCCTCGGATATGAACATCCCGGTGCTTCTGGTACCCTTCGATACCTTCCTCGCCGCCAAGCAAATCGATGATATGATCCCACTCTTGACCAAAGATGATACCGAGCGCATCAACTTGCTCCAGAAATTGATTGAAGAAAATGTGGATCTGAAAGCCATAATCTAAGTACACTACGATATCAAGCCTACCCGTTATTAAGCCCTTTCCCGAATTCGGGAAAGGGCTTTAGATTAAACAGGAATTCCTAATCGAAATTCAAATCCTGCCACGGAAGCAGTATAATATTTAAGAATTCCGATAATTTTCGAGGAGGATTTACATGGAAGCGCTCAATCCCCAGGCAGAGGAGCTTAACCTGACTATAAAGAATCAAAACCCGGCTGTTTTTGATCTATTATCCTGCAAAGGAAAAGCGATCTATTATCCCCGGAAAGGAATCCTGGCCCAGGGAGCCGCTGCTAAAGATAAGGAAATAAATGCTACCATTGGCACCGCCTATGAGGACGATGGCAAGCCCATGATCTTACCGAGTTTAGCCAGCCGCCTCCAGCTAGAAACTAAAGATGCTTTCCCTTATGCCCCCAGCGAGGGATTGAAGCCCCTAAGAGATAAATGGCAGGAACTAATAAGGATTAAAAACCCGTCCCTGGGAACTAAAGAAATCAGCACGCCTCTGGTTACTTGCGGAGTCACCAATGGTCTCAGTATCATCGGCTATATGTTTTCCGGAGAAACAGATGAGATTATCCTCTCCGATCTTTATTGGGAAAACTATGATCTGGTGTTTACCAACGCCTACGGCGCCGGTCTGAAGTTTTTTAATTTCTTTAAGGATCAGGCTTTCGACATCGCTTCTTTCAGGGAAACGATCAATTCCAGCCCCGCGGGAAAGAAAATCGTGGTTCTCAATTTCCCTAATAACCCTTCGGGCTATACACCTACCAGAGCCATAGGAAAAGAGATCATTTCCGTGTTGACCGAAGCCGCCGAAGCCGGGAATAAACTGGTTGTAGTCATGGACGATTCTTATTTCGGCCTCGTATTTGAAGATGATATCTTTGTGGAATCGCTGTTCTCCCAGTTATCTCAGGCTCATGAGAACCTTCTGGCAGTTAAAGTGGACGGTATTACCAAAGAGGAATATGCCTGGGGTTTGCGTGTCGGATTTGTCACATATGGGGTTAAGAATGGCACCAAAGACCTTTATAAAGCCCTGGAAGATAAAACCGCGGGCGCTATCCGTGGAAACATCTCCAACGCCTCTCATCCGGCTCAGTCCCTTTTCCTGAATGCCTTGAAATCAGAGACCTATACTAGGGAAAAAGCCAGGAACAAAGACAAGATGAAAGAACGCTACCTCAAGGTGAGAGAGGTACTGAAAGCTCATCCGGAATATTCCCGCTATTTTGAGGATTTACCATTTAACTCCGGATATTTCATGTGCATCAAGATGAAGAATTTGAATGCGGATAAAGTCTGGGAAGTGCTCCTAAATAAATACAGCACAGGGGTCATTTGCTATGGTGAAAAAGGGCTGTTCCGGATCGCCTTCGCGGCGACCCCTACGCATAAAATAGAAAAACTCTTTAATAACGTGTATGCAGCCTGCCGCGACTGCTCCTAATGGAGACCGGGGGTTTCATAAGGGCACGCCCTTTATCGAGACGGATAGGGAGAAAAGAGAGGAAACGGGAGTGCTTCTTAAGGTCTCAGCCGCATTTAAGGAGTAGAGGAGATGCGAGGAAAGACCTTGATGAGGTGGTTTGAACGCGTAGCCTGAGCTAAAAAACTACCATGATGATTTATTATAAAATGAAGGTATAGTCGTATAGTGACTATATTTGACGCTCCAAAAAGGGTATGCTACTATTTAATTACTTTACTTAAAACACTCGCGTCGAACGTGTTCATTTGAGGGTGAATGCTCTGGCTGTGACAGCTCGGAGAAGACAGCATGCAATTTAAGCAAGAGATGGGTGGATACTCGCTTAATTGCGATAGTTTAGTTACTATCGGCGTTTTTGACGGTGTCCATCTTGGCCACAAACATCTGATTTCGAAATTGAAAGAGCTTGCCAGCCAGCAAGGTTTGTGCAGCGTGGTTGTCACATTCCATAAACACCCTCAAGAAGTTTTAGCTCCCCAGTCCCAACCTCCTTTTTTGACAGATTCATCTGAAAAAGCAGCCCTATTGAAAAAAGAAGGGGTGGACGACGTCATCGTCCTGACTTTCACCCCCGAACTCGCTCAACTGAGCGCCCGCGAATTCATCCGCTTATTGCAAACGAAAATCCGTATGAAGGGACTGGTAGTCGGTCCGGACTTCGTGATGGGTCGCCATGGCGAGGGAACCATTTCGGTTTTAAGTCAACTGGGCACCGAAATGGGATTCAGCGTTACTACCATCCCTCCAGTACGTAAAAACAGCGAAATTGTCAGCAGTACGGTCATTCGTCAGGCTATGGCGGAAGGCGATATGCTGAAAGTACACCGCCTCATGGGTCGCCCGTTTAGTCTCCACGGAAGTGTCATTCACGGAAAGGGCCGTGGTGCCACTCTTGGATTTCCTACCGTGAATCTGGATATTCTTCCCGGGCAAGCCGTACCCAGCGATGGGGTTTACGCTACCCAGGCCCGTGTGAATAATCAATTATATCCCTCGGTCACCAACGTGGGTAAAAATCCTACTTTTGGCAATAACCAGCGGACGATCGAAGCTTATTTAATTGACTATCATGATGATTTGTACGGGTGTGAAGTCCACATAGACTTCATCCATAAACTCCGTAATGAAATCAAATTTGATAATGCCGAGGAACTGGTGAAACAGATTTTCGATGATATCCGCCAAACTAAAACAATATTAAAGGTTGAGGCCATCGCAAAAAATGGATAACGAAAAAGAAGTTAAACTCACGGATGTATACCTGGATCACCTACTTCGCCGCGGTGTCGAAGAAGTGATCGTCAAAGATGAGCTCATCAAAGCTCTCAAATCCGGGAAAAAGCTCAGGCTAAAGGAGGGTTTTGACCCCAGCTCACCGGATATTCACCTGGGTCATATGGTCGGATTGCGTAAATTACGCCAGTTCCAGGAACTAGGACACAAAGTGATTCTTATCGTGGGAGATTGGACCGCTCAGATTGGCGATCCCAGTGGAGTCAATGTCACTCGTCCCATGTTAACGGCTGATCAGGTCCGCCAAAATGCCGAGACCTACATGCAGCAATTCTTTAAAGTTGTCGACAAAGAAAAGACTGAAGTCAGGTGGCAGAGCGAATGGTTCGGTGAATTTAATCTCAGGGATGTAATCCAGCTCACAAGTAAATTCACCATTGCTCAGTTCCTGGCACGGGATGATTTCGCCAAGCGTTACGCTGAAGGCCGGCCAATCACTATTACCGAATTTCTCTACCCCCTTCTTCAAGCCTACGATTCGGTTGCCATTCAATCGGATGTTGAATTTGGCGGCGTCGATCAAAAGTTTAATTTGCTGGTTGGCAGAGAACTCCAGACCATGGTCGGCCAACAACCCCAGCAAACCTTTATGGTCCCATTGCTTATCGGGACAGACGGCACTCACAAAATGAGTAAAAGCAAAGGAAATTATATCGGTGTGGCCGAAAACCCGAGTCAGATCTATGGCAAGGTTATGTCAATTCCAGATTTTATGATCATGAACTATTTCGATTTGCTAACCGACATACCGGATGAAGAACTGGCAGATATAAAAAGAAATGTGGAGACCAACTCCGTTAACCCTATGAATTATAAAAAACGACTCGCTTTTGAGCTGGTCTCCCAGCTTCACGGAGCGGAAGCCGCCAGACAGGCTGATGATGAATTTACCAATGTCTTTCAGAAGCGAGAGACTCCGGATGAAATACAGGAAGCTCTGCTTTCATTCCGGGATTTCGGAACGGAAGCCGGTTTGGATCTCGGAAAGTTGCTCGCCGCGACCGGCCAGGTTAAAAGCCGGACGGAAGCAACCCGTTTAATCAATCAGGGAGCTGTAAGTATTGAAGGTGAAAAAATCAGCGTCCCGGTCGTCCGGATAAAGAGCGGAAGTATTATCAAAGTGGGAAAACACCGCTTTGTGAAAATAGTTGATTCTGATAAGTAAAAATCATTTTTAGAAGGAGAATTTACATGGCTCAGTTACGCATTCCAGGACCTACTCCACTTCCACCAGAAGTTTTAGCAATTATGTCGAAGCAAATGATCAACCATCGCGGCGCTGAATATCACGGCATCCAGACCGCGGTCACGAACAATCTGAAGGCGATCTATCAAACCAAGAATGATTTGTTCATTCTTACTGGAGCAGGCACCGGCGGTATGGAAGCCGCCGCCGTCAATACTCTTTCTCCCGGTGACAAGGTGCTCGTGGTTACTATTGGTGTCTTTGGCGATCGTTTTGCCAGCATCGCTCAGGCCTTCAATGCCAATGTTGTCAAATTGAGTTTTGAAATGGGCAAAGCAGCTGATCCAGAAGTTGTTCGCAAAGCCCTGAAAGAGAACCCGGATGTCAAAGCCGTAATATTTACCCAAAATGAAACCTCCACCGGCGTCACCAATGACGTTGCCACTCTGGTCAAAGTCATCAAGGAATTTGATAAATTGATAATAATGGATGGTATCAGCGGACTCGGCTCCATTAATTGTCCCGTCGATGAGTGGGGAATTGATGTTGCCATCGGTGGTTCGCAAAAGGGGTGGATGGCCCCTCCCGGATTGACCTTTGTCAGTGTCAGCCAGAAAGCCTGGGAATATAACGCTAAAGCTAAAATGCCCCGCTTCTACTGGGATTTCGGTAAAGCCAAGCAGTTTGCCGCTAAAGAGGAGACGCCCTGGACGCCGAATGTCACAGCTCTTTATGCCCTTTCCGTTGGGCTGGATATGCTGATGAAAGAAGGTTTACCGAATGTCTGGGCACGTCATGCTAAAATCGCCAAAATCTGCCGTGAAAACGCCAAAGCAATGGGACTAAAGTTGGTTGCCGCTGATGAGAAATACGCTTCCAATACGGTAACCTCGATCTACTTGCCGGCGGGAATTGATTACAAAGCCCTGAGCAAGAACATGAGAGATGATTTCAAAATAACGATCACGGGCGGTCAGGGAGCTCTGGATGGAAAAATCTTCCGCATCGGCCATCTCGGCTGGGTCAGTGAGCAAGATATCAAAGAATGCTGGGAAGCCCTGAACGTGGTCCTTCCCAAAATGGGTTATAAGAAATAGGAGGTTCGAAATGAAAATTCTGGTGGCTGATTCGCTTTCGAAAGAAGGCGTTGAAATTATGAAGGCGGTAGCCGAAGTTGACGTTAAGACCGGCTTAAAAGAAGCTGAGATTATTCCTATTATAGGCAACTACGAGGGTCTCGTGGTCCGCAGTCAGACGCAGGTAACCGCACCCATTATCGAAGCCGGCAAAAAGCTAATCATTATCGGTCGTGCCGGGGTTGGAGTGGACAATATTGATTTAGAAGCTGCTACTCGCCGCGGCATTCTGGTCGTAAATGCTCCAACCGGCAACACGATCTCGGCAGCCGAACACGCCGTCGCCTTAATGATGTCCCTGGCTCGCCATATACCAAACGCCAATTTTGCCTTAAAAGCGGGTAAATGGGAAAGAAGCAAATTTACCGGCACAGAGGTACGTGGTAAAACCCTTGGTATCATTGGACTCGGTAACGTTGGTTCGGCAGTTGCCCGGCGCGCCAGAGGTCTGGAAATGAAGCTGATCGGTTATGACCCATTTGTTTCTCAAGACCACGCTCGTAATCTTCAGGTCGAAATCGTGACCCTGGAAAAACTCTACAAGGAAGCTGATTTTATCACTTTGCATATCCCTCTTACCGCTCAGACCAAGGAAATGATCGGGGCAAAAGAACTTGCAACCATGAAACCTACGGTCCGCATTATCAATACTGCTCGCGGCGGACTTATTAACGAGGAAGCCCTGGCGAACGCTCTAAAAGAAAAGAAAATAACCGGAGCGGCGGTCGATGTTTTCCCGCAAGAGCCATGCACCTCCAGCATACTTTTCAGTCTCGAAAACGCTATCGTCACACCTCACCTCGGAGCTTCAACGGCCGAGGCTCAAGTGATGGCTGCCAGCGATGTCGCAGAGCAGATTGTAGATGTTTTTCAGGGACGCCCTCCCAGATATGCTGTCAACGCCCCATTCATTCCACCGGAGATGATGGCTGTCTTAAATCCCTTTATGGAAGTTGCTACCAAGATTGGTAAATTAGCCAGCCAGATGGGCGAAGGACAGATGAACGCTTTGACCATTAAATATGAAGGCGAAATTACCCGCTATGATACCAATGCCATAAAAGCCGCTTTACTGGGTGGACTTCTGGAAAATATTAGCGAGGAGAAGGTAAATCTGGTAAATGCTAATCTCATCGCCAGTCGCCGGGGTCTCACAGTCGTAGAACAAAAAGATCCGACCTGCCAGAACTACGCCAGCCTGGTCACCGCAGTCTTAACCACCAGTGTTGGGACTATCGAGATTGCCGGAACAGTATTAAGAGGAGAGTCACATATAGTCCGGGTTAACAACTACTGGATTGATTTCGTTCCGACGACTGGTCCGTTCCTGTTTGTTGACCACAAGGACCGCCCGGGATTAATCGGAGCGGTAGGCAATATCACGGGGAGTGTCGATGTAAACATCAGCTCTATGTATGTTGGACGCTTGAAAGCCCGCGGTCAAGCCCTGATGATACTGGACCTGGATGAAAAATTACCGGAGACCGCTATCAAAAGCATACTGGCAATACCGGATGTTTACACTGCAAAATACATCGCTTTTTAAATTAATAACGACCGCTTCAAGATGACTCTTGAAGCGGTCGTTATTATAAACAACATAACTACCACTTATAAAATACTAACCCTGCCGGCGATTTAGGATAAAAATAAGTTGACTTTCTCGGCATGCGGTCACCAATGTCGGCAATCTCTTTGATTATCTCCGGTCCCACCGGATTCAGCATAAAAGCCATATCGAATTCCTGATTTTTTACCCTTTCGATAGCTTCCAGTCTATCATGGGTATAAGCCAATAGCAGGTTTTCTTTTTCCTTATCATAAGCCAGCAGTCTTTCTAGAATAATGAGATCTACCAGACTGACATCCAGCTTCTTGAATAACTCCTGATGCGAAGCAGGCATCAATTGATTGACAGCAGGAAAATCTCTAAGTGTTAATATCGATAAACGATCTATTTCCGGACCAAACATTGCCAGCCTGACGTGCGGCATATCCGACTTCATACCGGTTAAAAGCGAGTCTACCTTCTTCCACAGACCCGCATCATTGATCGGAATGTCTTCAATATCGAAAAATTTGCGTAATTTTGATTTTAGTTCGTTGCAGATTGACGTAGAAATTCCGCTCACCAAACGATGAGTGGGCAAGATTACCAGGCCTGGATCAGTAAATTCAATCAGGCTGGTCATAACAAAATTAAATCCTTCCTCACCCGTAAAAGACACTGTTTGAGCCATCCTCTCTCGCCGGTAAGTCAACGCACTATCGTAGCGATGATGCCCATCCGCAATATAAAGTGATTGTTTGGCGATTTCAGATTGAATGGCTTGAATATCCTCCAACTGGGTCATAGCCCATACCTTATGTCGTTCGCCCCACGGGTCTTCAAAGTCGATCAAGGGTTTCTTTTGTTCTTGCGATTCTATCAAATTCGCAATTATTTTCTCCGGGTCCTGATACATTGCCAGCACCGGGCTGGTATTGGCCTGGCAGGAATAAAGCATACTCATTCGGTCGCTCTTTGCCCGCGGTATGATATTTTCGTGAGGCCGGATCATTTTAGTTTCCCATTCTTCCAGTTTGACGCACGCCAGAATATTTTGCCGCTGATAACGCTTTCCCTGACAGGTAAAATGATGTTCATGAATATACAAAGCCGACCTGGAGTCCAATTTTAGAATATTCTGCTTAAGCCAGTTCTCAATGTTAGCTTTTGCGCGGGTATAGCGGTTATCCTGAGCACTATCCTGAGAAGTCTCACGATTATATTCGACACGGACAAAGTTATATTCGCTGTTTTTGTAAAGGTCATTTTGCTGCTGGGGACTGATGATGTCATAGGGCGGTGAAAGCACTCTCGCCAAATCAGGAACCACTTGTTGGTTATAACGAATACCCCGGAAAGGACGAATTTCTGCCATTCTGATTCCTACTTCCGCACATAATTTGCTTTCTTTTAGTTTACTTTATGAGGGAATCCCGCGCAAGTAAATCACGTATAGATCGTTCCCATTGGATAGACGCTGGATACAGGAGATAAATGGTATAATGATATTACAAATGCCGGAGACACGTTACTACCAGACTGAAGCTATTATTATTAAAAAGATAAAGCTGGGTGAAGCTGATAGGATTCTGACGCTATATACCCCGGAACACGGTAAAGTTGAAGCTGTCGCCAAAGGAGTCCGCCGGCCTAAAAGCAAAATGGCCGGACACCTGGAACTGCTGACATACAGTCAGATCAGACTCGCTCACGGACGGAACCTGGATACCATTATCGGAAGTCAAACGATTGATAGCTTTATGGCATTAAAAAATGATCTCTTGCTGACTTCCTCAGGCCTGTACGCTGCCGAGCTGGTCAACCAATTTACAGTTGAACATATGGCTAATCAGACTTTATTTCGCCTTTTGGTGGAAACGCTGCGCCGCTTATCCCGGGCAGATAATCCGGATTTAACCGTTCGCTATTTCGAGCTGCATCTCCTGGATTTCGTGGGCTACCGCCCTCAGCTCCAGGAGTGCGTCTCATGCCATATCGAGCTCAAACCGGTTATCAATGCTTTCTGCTCAGCTTCCGGGGGTATTCTCTGCCCGAATTGTAAGAACGAGCATCCCGCCAGTTTTTCCATTACTGTTGATGCTTTGAAAGTATTGAGACTATTTCAAAGAAGTGAATTCGATATTGTAAGCCGGGTGAAGATCAGTCAAGATTTGTCCCGGGAGTTAAAAACTGATCTTGCCAGCTATATTCGCTATATTCTGGAGAGAGAGGTAAAGTCCGCTGCCTGGATGGATGCTCTCCTTGAACAGGCCGGCCCCACCCTTACGAGATGATTAATTTGAAGCAAGAACGAGTTATTATACTGGCTTCGTCATCTCCACGCCGCAAAGAATTGCTGGAGAAAATCGGAATAAGATTTAAGGTTGATCCCAGCGACTATCCTGAAGACCTTAATTCCGATTTAAGCCCGGAAGATTTGGCCAAATCTTTATCCTCAGGGAAGGCGCTTAACGTCGCCAAAAAATATCCAGACGCTATTATCATTGCGGCTGATACCTTTGGAGTGTTAAAAGGTAAAATTCTGGGGAAACCTCATACCGCCGATGAAGCTGAAGCTATGCTCCGATCAATGAGCGGGAAATCTCACCGGGTCATTACCGGGCTGACCGTCATAGATTCAGCCAGCCAGAAGTCCATCACAAGCACCGTAGAAACCCGGGTTTACATCAAGAAGCTAAGTTCGGAAGAGATTTCTAATTATGTAAAGACCGGCGAACCCCTCGATAAAGCCGGCGCTTACGCAATTCAGGGTTTAGGATCTATTATCGTGGAAAAAATTGTGGGTGACTATTATAACGTGGTGGGGCTACCCCTGAATACCCTGGTTAAGAGCTTGAAAGATCTTGGATTGGAAGTCTAACCTTCACTAATTTATCCTGCCTGATTAATATTATGATTATTACTTAGAGGGATAAAAATAGTGAGCAATGCAGAAAAAGAAGCTCCATTCAGTACCGAGATTGTTCAGCCTGATTCTGGTAAATTATATCGAAATAATACTTATCTTTGGGATTATTTTTGACTTTCTTTTCAAGCAGTCCGACATTATTAAAAGTTTTTATTACAGCGTTTCGCTCGCGACACTTTCCGGAACTACTTTTAATAATCCGACCAGTCCATTGTTCAACGCAAGTATTTTCGAAATGCTTTTAGGAGTATTTTTTGTAACCGGTGCTATTGCCGCTATAGCCAATTATCTTGGCGCTAAAGAATGATTCGAGACTGTTTTACGAATTCGGCTGCACTTTCACCCGCAGTGTACCCGGTAGAGAATGCAGCTTGCAGGTTATAACCTCCAGTATCCGCGTCAATATCCATCACTTCTCCGCAGAAATAAAGCCCTTTAATTATTTTTGAAGCCATTGTTTGCGGGTTGATCTCTTTGAGTGAAACTCCTCCTGCGGTGACCATCGCTGCGCTCAACGGAAGAGGGCTCTTGATATTAAAACGCCAGGACTTTAGCTGTTTTGCCAGTCTATCACGCTCTCTGGAATTTATCTGATGACCCGGTTTATCGGCCGGTATTCGGCTCAGTTCCACAAATAGCCCGATCATTTTTCCTGGAAGAAGTTCCTTGAGAATGTTCTGAAAGGAGCGTTTGCTGAAGGCATCAAAGTCGCGTTGCAACCTCAATTGGAGCTGTTCCAGGTCAAGAGCCGGTTTCAGATCAATTGCCACGCTGACCGGTCCTTTTTCCATGGCATCCACAACAGCCAGACTCATTTGTAAAGTGATAGGACCGCCGAGTCCAAAATGAGTCAGCATCATTTCTCCCATACGGCTATCAATAATCTCTTTCCGAGAGTAAGGCAAATCGATATCTCGAGATCGGCACTGGTAGGCAGTCAAACGGACATTTTTTAGACTGACCCCCTGCACCGCCTTAACATTCTCAGTTTCCTCTACTACCAGAGGAACCAGACTGGGCCTTAGCTTGATAATCGTGTGTCCAAGAGCTTCAGCCATTAGGTACCCGTCACCTGAAGACCCGGTAGCCGGCCAGGAAGCTCCTCCCGTTGCCAGAATTACCGCCTGTGCCGGATATTCTTCCTCTGCTATCCGGACCCCGGTGACCGCTCACACTTCCTTCATGAATTCTCTCACCTTTACTC
>DEUU01000083.1:2085-6171 GCA_002362735.1 Dehalococcoidia bacterium UBA3254 | reverse complement strand
CGAAAGTTCAAGAAAATCTTTTTCCTTTGGGCATCACCGACCGGCGAAGGCGGGTAGGCCATATAGCTCACGTTGACCGTAGTTCCGTCGTCCTTCTGTATTACATAACTGAATTTTCTGGGGGCATCGGTAGGGCCACCGGGTTGAGTCGTGTCCCCGCCGGAAACAACGATCCCGTTTACGGTAGTGATCAGTGTTTTGCCTGTCAGTAAGTCCCAGGTATCGTCACACATTGCAGAGGTTATTTTCCCGTCCGTAACCGTTACTGTGGCGGTATGATCGGTTATTACCTGTGCCAGGATTAGCCCTGTGCGATCGCCGTGGCCTGGATGTCTGGTTTGGAATGCTATTGTGAATTTCCATTCCGTCGCAGGTTTGTTGCCTTCGGCTGATCCGATAATGTTCACGAATTTGATACTACCTTCATTTCCGTCAAACTTGAACGTTGAGCTGTTCTTGATTATCTCTTCCACTATTCCCTCATAAGGGACCTGGGTAGCGGTTGGGGTAGTTGTTGTTGGTTGAGTAATCGGAGGTGTGGTAGTCCCGGGTGGGTTGGTAGTAACTTCCGGGCTGGAAGTGCAGCTAACGGTTGCCATGAACATGGTTATTAACAGCAAAACAGCCAGAATTAAGCTAAAAATCTCTTTCATTTGTCTCACCTTTCTTAAACGTCTTTAATATTGTCTGGTTACTGTAACCAATAATTATAACGTGCAGGTAAAGCGAAGGTTACTGGACGGTGAGACAGTCTTGACCTGGTCAGAAGGAGAGGTTTGCGAGGAAGGACATGGCAAAAGATTTTAGCAGCTAAAGTTCCTCAGGGACTAAAATCTCAGCTTTACTACTCTCTCAATTCCGGCTAAATCAGGTTTTGTTTCTATTAAAGCATCTGGAAAGAGACTGTGCAGGGATTCCTTGACGGTTTTACTTTGTCCCAGGCCGATTTCCAAAAGTACGCAGCCTCCGGGATTGATTTTTCCCTTTAATTGCCGGAAGAGACGGGAGATCTGTTCGAGTCCATCCTCTCCGCCGTTTAGTGCCAGTCCGGGTTCATATTTCGCGGAAGGCATCTGGTCGAAATCGGCTTTTTTAACATAAGGGAGATTGGCTATGAGAAGGTCTACCAGGCAGGGTAGGGGAGTCAATAAATCACCTTGTAATAGCTTGATTCGGTCGCTTACCCCGTGTTTTTTACAGTTCAGGGCTGCTACCTCCAGTGCTGAGAAAGAAATATCCGTGGCGTAAATTTCTTGCAAGGGGTCCCTTTGCAAGACAGCAAAGCTAATGGCAATAGCTCCGGAGCCGGTACCGATATCGGCTATTGAGTTTACCGGATGTTCCCGGCAGAACTGGATGGCTTCTTCGACCAGAAGCTCGGTTTCCGGTCGGGGAATCAAGACCCGTTTATCGACATAAAAATTCAGGCCGAAAAATTCACGGCACTGAATAATATAAGCGGTCGGTTCGCCCTGTAAGCGGCGTTCAACCCGCTGTTTAAATAAAGCCAACTTTGCAGGCTCTATCTCATTATCAGGGTTCATGAATAATTGAGCCCGGTCGATTTGTAAAACGTGTCGCAGTAAAATTTCACTCTCAAGGCGGGGATCTTCGACATCGTTTACACTCGCAAGCCTTTCTCTGGCCAGAGCTAGAGCTTGCTTCAGAGTCACGCTGGTTGTTCCTCCAGGTGTTCGACCCTGTCCCGGGCAGTCAGTGCATCAATGATGTTGTCGAGATTGCCCTCCATAATGCCGGGCAGGTTGTGGAAGTTTTGTCCGATACGGTGGTCGGTCACTCGATCTTGAGGATAATTGTAAGTCCGGATTTTTTCTGCTCGCTCCCCGCTCCCAACCTGAGAACGGCGTTCCTCTACGATCTCTTCCTCCTGTTTGCGTCTTTCGGCATCCAGGAGCCTGGAACGGAGTACCAGCATCGCTTTTTGCCGGTTCCGGAGCTGCGAACGTTCATCCTGGCAAACCACGACGGTTCCGGTTGGAATATGGGTAATGCGGACTGCCGTGGCGACTTTATTAACGTTTTGACCGCCAGCTCCGCTGCTGTGGAAGATATCAATTCTCAAGTCTTCGGGATTAACATCTATATCAACTTCATCCGCTTCCGGCAGGACCGCTACTGTAGCCGTGGAAGTATGAATTCTCCCTGAAGCTTCGGTGACCGGCACCCGCTGGACGCGGTGTACTCCCCTTTCAAATTTCATCCTGCTGAAAGCGCCTTTACCTTTAACTTCATAGACGATTTCTTTATACCCGCCACCGGCTCCTTCACTGACATCAATAATTTCAATATTCCAGCGTTTCGCCTGGGCATATCGGGAATACATTCTAAATAGATCTGAGGCAAAAATAGCTGCCTCGTCACCACCCGTCCCCGCCCGGATCTCCATAATGACGTCTTTCTCGTCATTGGGATCTTTGGGAATCAGTGCTTCTTTAAGCTCTTCGTTCAGGCGGTCTTTCTTTTCTTGAAGGGTCTTGATTTCTTCTTTTACCATGGCCGCCATTTCATCGTCCAGACCGTCGCCAATCATCGCTTGAGTGTCTTCCAGAGATTTGATCGTTGCCTTGTAGTCGACGTATCTGGAAACGATATCTTCAATGCCAGCCCGCTCTTTGGCCAGGACTTGAAGTTGTTTCGGGTCAGAGAGGACTTCCGGGGAAGCCATTTGCTGAGTTAACTCTTCAAAGCGCTTTTCTATTTTTTCTAGCTGTTCAATCATGACATAATCACCGATATCATTATAAGGCTAAAAAGGCTTCCAAGGCAAAAATAAATTCAGTTTAATAAGGAGTAGATGAATTAACCCCTTTATCCCGTCACTGCGAGGCGCCTTTAACTCTTCCGAAGCAGTCTAAAAGCCTGGTTCTACCGACTGAGCCGGAAGAACAGTGCCTGAATGAAAGTTCGTGGCTGAGTCCTTATTTACCCAGGCCAGATTCGGCTACCCGGACCAAGCCTGGTTTTCCCTGAGATCGTCAGGTGGTCTCCAAGGATAGTATTTTCCAGAGAGGACTCGGCGTTTAAATAACAGTCATTCGCGACCAGGGAATCTTTCACCATGGTTTTAGGTCCGAATGTGACGTTTTTCCATATAATTGATCTTTGTAGAAGGGAATGTTCCAAAATGGTGCTGCCGGAGCCAATGACTGCCGGGCCCACCACCTGGACGTCTCTACCAATCGAACACCCATCGCCGATCAGCACTGGACCCTCCATCTGAGCCGTGGAATCAACGTGGCAATTTTGACCGAGGTTTATTCCGTTAACCTGTGGAAAGCCGCTTCCGGAACTCTTTCTATTCAGCAGGTCTGCATGCACCTGAAAATATTTATCCGGAGTCCCAATATCAATCCAGTAGCTTTGAGAAGAATAGGCATAGACTGGCTCGCCACGTTTTAACAGATCGGGGAATAGCTGGCGTTCGAAGCTGTAATTCGTTTTCGGGGGAATACTTTTCAAAATCTCATTTTCCAGGATGTAGGTGCCTGCGTTAATCATATTGGTGGTGATCTGGTCCCGGCTGGGTTTTTCCAGAAAGCGGGTCACCCTGCCTTCTCTGTCAGTCTCGATCAAACCGTAGGCTGTAGGGTCCTCTACCGGAGTCAGGGCAATAGTTACTTTAGCTTTCTTCTTCTGATGAAAATTAAGCATACCGGTTAAATCCAGATCAGTGAAAATATCGCCGTTCAGAACGAAGAAATTGTCTTTGAGATGTCGTTCGGCATTTTTAACTGCCCCGGCAGTATTCATGGGTTTATCTTCCAGAGAGTAGGTCAATCGGGCATTAAAATTGATTCCATCCTGGAAATAGTCATCCATCAATTTGGGGAGATGTCCTTGAGCCAGAACGACGTCTCTGACGTTGTGTCTTCCAAGATAGCGAATAACATGCTCCAAAAACGGGGTGTTCAGGACCGGGACCATGGCTTTGGGCATGTTGCAGGTTAAGGGACGGAGGCGCGTAGCTTCCCCTCCCACTAATATTAAAGCTTGCATAATTCCTCAATCTCGTCAGGTCTTTACTCACCGAGAGAGACCTGGCTGATCTCATTATTCCAGATAGTC
>DEUU01000083.1:1008-1751 GCA_002362735.1 Dehalococcoidia bacterium UBA3254 | reverse complement strand
GTGACGTTGAATTCCTTGCCTACCTCTTCCAGGGTCCGGCTGCGTCCATCTTCCAGACCAAACCGAAGTTGAAGAACTCTTTGCTCGCGGGGAGTCAGGGTATTTAATACTTCTTCGATTTGCTCTTTCAGCAGCTGACGTGAGGCAATGTCTGCGGGAGGAAGAGTATTACGGTCTTCGATAAAATCTCCTAAATGGCTGTCTTCTTCATCGCCAATAGGTGATTCCAGAGAGATAGGGAGCTGGGAGACTTTAATGATCTCTTCGACCTTCTCAGGGGCCATTTCCATCTCCTGCCCGATTTCCTTGGAACTGGGTTGTTTCCCCTGCTCCTGGGCTAACCGACGGCTAACACGGAGTAATTTATTGATGGTCTCAACCATATGCACCGGAATGCGGATTGTCCGGGCTTGATCAGCAATGGCACGCGTAATGGCCTGGCGGATCCACCAGGTAGCGTAGGTGCTGAATTTATAACCTTTGTGGTGATCGAATTTCTCTACTGCGCGGGTCAACCCGATATTACCTTCTTGAATTAAGTCCAGAAGGGACATGCCCCGTCCGATATGCTTTTTAGCCACGCTCACTACCAGGCGCAGGTTAGCTTCAATCAGATGTTTTTTAGCTCTCTCTGATTCAAATTCTATATTGTTGAAATATAGTTCCAGCTGGCTATTATAGTTTTGGAGAGTCGTATTAAAGTTTTTTCCCTTTAAGAGTTCGCTCGCCTCTGAGAAGGTCTT
>DEUU01000083.1:0-669 GCA_002362735.1 Dehalococcoidia bacterium UBA3254 | reverse complement strand
GTATCCAGAACAGAGCGGCCGATTCCATTTGCCACTGACTGAATCAGTTCAGGGATGATTTCCGCATCAATGCTATCACGATATTCTTTATTTGTGATGGTCTTAATAAAACTTGCTTCGGTAGTCAGGCCCAGTTCTTTTTGAATAACATGGATGGTGTCTTGCTGCTGTGTTAAATCGGCCAGAACCATCATTACCATTTCGGTTGCTGAAGGTTGACGGCCTTGCTTCCTCGACCATTCACGTTTTAGTTCTGAAATCCTGCGGCCTTCCTCCATCTGCTTGGCGAGAATTTTTTCATCATCGGCTGTTAACAGAGGCACCCTTCCGATTTCATGGAGATACATGCGGACCGAATCATCGATAACTTCCTGCTCTGCCAGCCTCTCCAGGGGGATTTCTGGTTCCAATTCGGCGGCTGCCTCCGGTTTCTCAAGCTCTAAACGATCGGGCTCACCCCAGGCAGGCAAAGGCTCGTCAATACCAGCTTCTTTTTCTTCTTCAGCGGCAGGTTCATCTATAATATCCGGTTCTGCCATGTCTGGTTCTGCCATGTCTGGTTCTAACGCTTCATCAGAAGGCGCCTCGTCTACCTCTTCCTCCTCATTTTCTTCCTCTTCTTCCTGATTCCATTCCATTTCCTTCTTAGGTTTTTTCATTTTTCTCCTC
>DEUU01000133.1 GCA_002362735.1 Dehalococcoidia bacterium UBA3254 | reverse complement strand
TTACCGGCACCATTGGGACCCAGAAAACCGACCACCTCGCCGGGGCTCAAATCAAATGTAATACCGTCTACGGCAGCGACCTCCAGCTTTTGCCGGCGGAGAAGACCCCGGACTACAGCTCTGGCGCCAGAATCCTGCCGGCTAACAACATATACCTTTCGCAGATCACGGATGTGAACCACCGGAGATATCAAAGTAATTTATTCCCCCCGCTGCCTTTTTTTCATTTAATATTATAGCATCCAATCTAAGGCTATCAGAGAAAATAATGGGAAGGCGCAGAGTCTTTTCATTCGATCATTCCCGGTTAAACCGGAATCAGAAGAAGCTCTTAAGACTGCTGATTCGATACCCGATTTCGGGGATGTGGCAAAGTTAGATGTTTAGAGAAATGCCCTCCGAGAATGCGGTTTTCTAATTTTGAGTAGTAGATGTTGAACTCGAAGACGGCGTTCCTGAGGGCATCTCCCTTGCATTCAGGGCCTCAGAGGGCAATTGAATCACCACCGGCTTTTGGTAGTCGTAATAATTCAACAGGGCATCCATATCCATTGTAATCTGTCCAGGAGTGTCAGGAGTGGCAGCAGCCGTGTTGCCTGAAGACAGGTTAAATTTTATACCAATCTGCTGCTGCGCAAGCAGATAATCGTTTTTGGAAATCCATGCTTTGATTTTAAAATCCCCCATTGACGGGGACATATTCAGTCTGGCCGGGTCCATACCTGACTGTCCGGCGAAAGTCTGCCCGGCCATCCATTCAGAAACGGCCTTCATGTCAGGCGTAATACTCAAAACATAACAGTCAAGGCCGCGGATATTTTCACTACCCAGTTGCTCTACATTAATTGGAGACTTTAAAAATTCGGTCATACTGGTCATCCTGCTCTGCTGCCTCCAGAGTTCATCCGTGAGCTTCATCTTTTTCCAGCTAATTCCAGCACCGGGTATGTTTGCCTTCATGTAGATCCATCCGCCTGTCAAATACATATCCGCGGACATATTTTGAAGGGATTGATTGGGGATATTCATATTCAAATCGGCCAGGAGTACCATCTCCTTTCCTGGAATATTAATTTCGCCTGTTGCGATTTCCTGCATCGACATATTTTGCGACTGACCTCTCTCCTCAAAATCGAAATTCATCTTAAAGCCCATGTCGAATTTCAAAGTCGATAATTTTTCAGCAGTCGTTAATGAATTAACCATAATTTCATCTGGCGAAATTGTTTTTCGCTCGGTTGTTGAAGAACTGGACTCAATCCCATTGGAAATGGGCTGAACCAGGTTATTGGAAGTCTCAATAGAATTAGACTCTGAAACGGATGATACAGCAGGCGAGGGTGATGATTCCTGACTGCAGGCGGTAAGTAAAAATGATAAAAACATGACAACAACTAAACTTAATGTCAGGATATTTTTCGTTCTTAACATGGAGTTACACCTTCTAATCTGGAAATAAGACCCAGCGCTCACCCCGAACGCGCCTGTCAAGTTATCTTAATATATCGGTCAGGATTACGACTACGGTACTTTAGTCGTTAAAAGCTCGTAAATAATGAAGAATTTGCAGGCTGATAACCGACTTATTTAAGTTTCAAAAACGCTGGATGACAAAGGAACTTGTTTGGTAGCGGAGTTCCTGACAAAGAACAGAAAATGACCCTTTTTTAGAATGGTGACATTAGTCACTAACTTTTCACTAACTTTCCTTGACAATACCAATAATCGCTGATAGAATATCTAATGTAAACGGATTATTGGTTCAGCCATCGACCGCATGAAATGGCGGCGGTGAGCAAAACGGATTAACAACGTTTTTATTACTTAGTCGCTTGGATCGGAAACGACCGAGACGGCAAACACAGATTTGGTCATGTGCCTTCTTCGGTCATCCGAAGAAGGTTTTTTTTATACCTTTTATAGAGCAGGAAAATGACCAAGATGCTGAAAATAGGAATCATTGGAGCCGGAACGGTAGGAACAGCCCTGGCGGTAAGGTTAAGCCGCAAAGGATATCATGTCTCAGCCGTAAAAAGCCGGAGTAGCGAATCGGCGTTAAGATTAATTAGTATGACCGGAAGCGGCCAGATATGTGACAGTCTGCAGGCTGTTGCCGATAACTCTGACTTTATCTTCATTACTACTCCGGATGACGCAATCCCTGTGGTAGTAAATCAAACCCGCTGGCATCGAGGCCAGTATGTCGTCCATTGCAGTGGTGCAGACTCTCTGGATGTTCTGGAACCTGCCCGAATCATCGGCGCTCAGGTGGGCTCTTTCCATCCCCTCCAGACTTTTGCCAGTATCCAGAATGCCATCGATAACCTGCCTGGTTCGACCTTTGCTCTGGAAGCTGAAGGAGCCCTTCTGGATATCCTGAAAAAAATGTCGGAGGACCTGGAAGGACACTGGATTAAGCTGGGAGCGGGAGACAAAGCTGCTTACCATACAGCTGCAGTCATGACCTGCAACTATCTCGTTACTCTGGTAAAACTGGCTACTGATCTCTGGGATAGTTTCGGCATCCCGCGCGAGCAGGCAATTCAAGCTCTTCTACCCTTGCTCAAGGGAACGCTTAATAACATCGAAAACCTGGGAGTTCCCAAAGCTTTAACCGGTCCTATCGCCAGGGGAGACATCGGGACGGTGCAAATTCACCTGAGTACATTGAAAGAGACCGATCCGGCCATACTTCCAGCCTATTGCGAACTCGGACTACAGACCATTGCGGTGGCGGTAGCGAAAGGGAAAATTAACGAGCTCCAAGCCGGTAAGCTCGAAAATATACTCAAGCAAACGCTAAAAAATACTGAGAGGGAAGACAAATGCGTACAATGCTAAAGAGCAAAATCCATCGCGCCAGAGTCACGGACGGAAACATCGCCTATGAAGGCAGCGTCACCATCGATAAAACCCTGATGGAAGCGGCGGATATCCTGCCTTACGAGCAGGTGCATATTCTCAACATCAACAACGGCGCCCGTTTTCACACCTACGCTATTGAAGGTAAAGAGAACGAGGGTGACATTTGTTTAAACGGCGCTGCCGCCCGGATGGTCGCCAAGGGTGATATCGTCATCATCCTGACCTACCACGAATTGGAAGAAGCTCAATGCCGAGACTATCATCCCAGGTTAGTCTATGTAGATGAAAAGAACCGGATTACCCACACCAAGGGTGTCATGGATGAAGCGCTGGATATTTTAAGAGGGAATTAGGTACAAACCCTGGATGCTTCCCTCAGGGGAAGATAGGAAAAAGAGCTCCATATTCCGCCGAGGTATAAAAGCAAGGTTGAAATAACCAGAAGAATAAATAGCGGTTTCGGGAGAATCTTATGCGATTTAACATTATTCAGATTAAGGAAATGAAGCAAAAAGGCGAGAAAATCGCCATGCTGACGGCTTACGACTACTCTACCGCCAAAATTGTCGATGAAGCCGGTCTCCCTCTGATCCTGGTTGGCGACAGCCTCGGAGTAGTGATGCTGGGTTATGAATCTACGATCCCGGTCGCCATGGAAGACATGCTGCATCACACTAAAGCCGTGGTCAGAGGTACGAAGAAATCCCTGGTCGTAGCGGATATGCCCTTCATGACCTACCAGATCAGTACCGAAGATGCCATGAAAAATGCCGCTCGATTTATGCAGGAAGCCGGAGCCCAGGCAGTAAAACTTGAAGGTGGCGTAACCGTAGAGGAAAGAATAAAAAGAATTGTCGATGCCGGAATCCCGGTCATGGGGCATATTGGTCTTACTCCCCAGTCTATTAATCAACTCGGGGGACACCGGATACAGGGTAAAACCCCCGAAGCCGCCAAAAGGCTTTTAGCGGATGCCCTGGCAGTTGAAAGAGCCGGTGCTTTTGCAGTGGTGCTGGAAACGGTCCCCGCCCCCCTGGCAGCACTGATAAGCCAAAAATTGAGTATCCCTACTATCGGAATCGGAGCTGGCATAGGCTGCGACGGCCAGGTACTGGTCATTAATGATATGCTGGGTTCATTCACTGATTTTGTCCCCAAGCACACCAAACAATATGTCAAGCTAGCGGATATCATCAGGAAGGCCGTTACTGAATATCAAAACGAAGTTAAAGCCGGTGCTTTTCCGACAGAAAAGAACAGTTTTTCCATGGATGAGGAAATACTGAAAGACCTGAAATAATATTATTATCGTTTAAATCGAAGGAGAGGTTAAACCTCTCCTTTTTTGTTTGCCCTTGCCAGAGCGAAACGATTGTTATAGTATATCTACTATGTTATCCCAAAAGTAATTATGTCATCCCGTAAACCTTTTTGTCATCCCAGAGAAGGCTGGGATCAAGAAAGCAATGATATAACTGCTGCAATTTCTAGGGAAAAGCAGTTGAAAGCCTGGCGTCGAAACTAGAAATTGAGGCTAATTGAAGAGAATAATCCCGGGTGGCGCGATCTGTATGAGGATATAACTGAGTCATGAAAAAGGTTGCAACGGATCCGCCTGCGGCGGAAGACTGGATGCCCATGACAACCTTATCAAGAGAGAACTGGATATATCGGATGCCATGACAAATAATAAATGAAGGAAATTATCTTATGGAAATAATCGAAACTGTGGCAGAGATGAAGAAAATTCGGCATGAACTGAAAGGGACAGTTGGTTTTGTACCTACCATGGGATACCTCCACGAAGGCCACCTGACCCTGGTCAAACGGTCCCGGGAAGCTAATGACAACACGGTAGTCAGTATTTTTGTCAATCCGACCCAGTTCGGCCCCAATGAGGACTTCGATCGGTATCCCAGGGACTACCCCAGAGACTTCGACATGCTGGAAAAGGAAAAGACCGATTTCGTTTTCTTGCCCAAACCGGTAGAAATTTATCCGGAAGGGTTCAATACCTGGGTAGAAGTCTATAAAGTAACTGACCAGATGGAGGGAGCGATCCGACCGGGGCACTTCAAAGGTGTAGCTACCGTAGTCAATAAGCTGTTTAATATCGTTGAACCTACGCGGTCATATTTCGGGCAAAAGGATGCTCAGCAGTGCATAGTCGTGAAAAAGATGGTCACAGATTTAAACATGAATACAGAAATGGTAGTCGTGCCGACCGTAAGAGAAAAAGACTTGCTGGCGATGAGCAGCCGCAATGTCTATCTCAGTCCGGAAGAGCGCCAGCAGGCTCCGGTACTTTTTAAAGCCCTCAGCACCGCCCATGTGATGTGGACGGAAGGCGAAAGAGATTCCCGGAAACTGCGCCAGGCGATGGTTGATTTGATCCGTCAGAAACCCCTGGGGAAGATCGAATACATCAGCATTGCTGACGCAATCTCGTTGAAAGAACTGGAAAAGGCCGATCCCCCGGCAGTCATCTCTCTAGCCGTCAAATTCGGCAAGACTCGGTTAATAGACAATATTGTACTGGAATAAAGGGAGACGAAATGTTATCTGTTGAAGAAATCGTGGATAAAATGCGTGCCAATTATGAACCGGCGGTAAAAAGTCTGCCCCCTGAACTCCAGGAAGAATTCCGGACTCGGACCTTACCACTCAAGGAATTGGAAGAATTGGCGCCTTTCATCCGTACCTCGACCGAATTTGAAGGAAGGGCGGCTATCGGGTTAACCCAGAGAAAAATTGGTCGAAAAGTAACGGTGATGGCATTTAATAAAAAACTTATTGCGGCAGGAATCCGTTCTGATGAATTCTACGGAGAGCTATTAAAAGGCTGCTTCGTCTTCGATTAGCTGCCGATCCCGTTAACGACCATGACTGTCTGTACCATCGAAATTAAATTCCAGGCGGAATGCAGGAGAAGTGTGCTCCAAAGAGATCCTGTTTTAAGCCGCACGATACCAAAAGTTACTCCCAACACCAGCACGGTCACCACCCCATACCAATCGTACTGGAAGGCATGAAGCAAGGCAAAAACCAGAGAAGTCACGGCTATAGCTCCCACCGGTCCGATGCGAGACTGCTTCAAACCAACGAATAGGAAACCTCGGAAAAAGCTTTCCTCAAAAACCGGAGCAAAAACCACTGTAGCAATCCAGAGCAACGGAGGCCAGACGCTGGTCTTATAAATATTGATCGCAAAATCTGTACTCTGAGGGCTTTTGATAATCTGGTCCAAACCGAAAAATATCCCGAGTAACACGATAATTATGACGGGCAAAAATAAGTAGGTCCTTAAATTAAGCGGTTTCAATCCCAAATACTCGAAGACTGTAATCCCTTTACGCAGTTTAGTGAAAAGAATGATGAACCCCGTTCCGGCGATCACAGAAACGATGGTGGCTATAGAGACCATGAAACCGTTGGTCTGCAAATCTGTAATTAACTGGATAGGATTTCCACCCTGGTCGGTAAGCAGCAAATTAACGATAAAGGCGACCGCTACCAGGTTTTGGGCTACAAAGTAGATTGCGAAGATGGCCACGCCAAGACCCACCGTCGCCCAACCTCCCCAGATCCGGCTGGTAGAAGGGGGAATTGCCGGCGCCGGCTGAATGACTTCCGGTTGACCTGTTTCGGGTTGCATAGACATGATTTAATATTAGCAGTACTTAACCGGTTTGGTCTAGTTTGGATATTTCTCCTATAATAGATTCATGTCAAAAAAGGTTTTTGCCGCCATGAGCGGAGGCGTAGATTCCTCGGTCACCGTCTGTCTTTTGCAGCAGGCAGGGTATGAAGTGGCGGGGATTCATCTTGAGCTTTCACCTCTCCCCGGAGCAGGACCGGAACCCAATCATTCTGAACTCGAACGCACCTGCCGCATCTTGAATATCCCTCTTCACTACCTTCATCTGGAACAGGAATTTCAGAACACGATTATTAATTATTTTTGTGAGGAATACACCCGGGGCCGGACCCCTAATCCATGCATCCAATGCAATAAAAATATCAAATTCGGCCTGCTTCTAGACCGGGTTCGTGAAATGGGAGGCGACTACCTGGCTACCGGACATTATGCCCGGGTCCAGGCTTCGGAGACAGCCTACCATCTACTCAAAGGAATCGACACTAACAAGGACCAATCCTATTTTCTCTATGTCTTAGGACAGAAAGAATTATCCAGGGTACTCTTCCCGGTAGGAGGAATGCATAAAACCGAAGTAAAGCAGCTGGCAGCCTCCCTTGGGTTACCAGCAGCCGGCAGAAAGGAGAGCCAGGATATCTGCTTCATACCGGATAATGACAGCCGGAAGTTTTTATCCTCCCACTCGAGTCCGAAGCCCGGAGAAATCGTGGATATCGATGGTAGAGTGCTGGGCCGGCATAATGGTCTGATCTATTATACTATCGGACAGAGGCAGGGAACAGGCGTCAGCGCCAGGGAACGCCTGTACGTAATACGACTGGAAAAAGAGCTCAACCGACTTGTAATCGGTCCTGAATCAATGCTTTTTAAAAACAAACTCATCGCCAATAATTTAAACTGGATTTCAGGGAAGCCGCCGGAAGGGAAAACGGAAATCACAGCGAAAGTCCGCTACCGGGCTCCAGTGGTTAAAGCCACTCTTCAAGTTATGGATGGAAAAGCGGAAATAGAATTAGCCGCACCGCAGAGAGCTATCGCTCCGGGACAATCGGTGGTCTTTTATCAGGGTGAAAAAGTAACAGGTGGTGGGATCATTGCCGAAATCGAATAAATCGAAATCTTCACCTAAGTTCACAGAAGAAAGGCTCGGTGAACGGCTGGGCTATAAATGCATCGCCGGGATCGATGAGGTAGGACGGGGATGTCTGGCCGGACCGGTGATCGCCACGGCCGTGATCATGCCCGTAGACAGAAAACCAAAGTGGTTTAAACAGGTCAAGGACAGCAAGCTTCTAACTCCGGAGCAGCGTGAATTTCTCTCTCCTCAGATTCACGAGATAGCCGTCTCGATAGGGACCGGAATTGTGGCTCCGGACCTCATTGATAGCCTTGGAATGACCAAAGCAGTCTGTACAGCTATGAGAATAGCGATCGGAAAATTAATGCCTCAACCGGATTACCTGCTGATCGATTATCTGACGATTCCAGATTTGAATTTACCGCAGAAGGGAGTAGAAAACGGCGACACGCTGTGTTTCTCCATCGCCTGCGCTTCGATCGTAGCCAAAGTTTTCCGTGACCATTTAATGATTGAATTGGACAAGAAATATCCGGGTTACGGCTTTGCGCAGCACAAAGGATACGGGACAGCAGAACACGTAGCCGCTCTCAAAAAGCTGGGGGCTTCACCCCTGCACCGCCGTTTATTTCAACCCGTCAGAAACCTGGCGCAGATGTCTTTTGATGACCTCTCGGAAATAAGCGCCAACCAGGGGAAAAATGAAACGTAATCAGACCGGAGCTCTGGGAGAGAAGTTTGCCCGGGACTTCCTGAAAAAGAAAGGTTACCATATTCTCGAGACCAACTACCGCTGTTCCTATGGCGAAATTGACATTGTTGCCCGCCAAGACGATTGTCTGGTTTTTGTAGAGGTCCGGACTAAATCCATACTGGAATTTGGCAATCCTGAAGAATCTATTAATTTCAATAAGAAGCTCCATTTAAAACGATGCGCTCAATTTTATCTACAGTGCCATAATAAACCATGTGAATCGTGGCGAATCGATGTGGTGGCAGTAGAGCTGGATGCCGAAAATCGAGTGAACAGAATTGATATCATCGAGAATGCCGTAGAAGAGTGATTACCTCGGAATTACCCCTATCACATCGATCTCTATCAACACGTTGGGCATAATCAAGGAAAGCGGTTGTATCAGAGTACTGGCAGGAGGTTCTTCCAGCAGCCGCGGAGCATATTTTTGCCAGTATTCTTTTTCAATCTGATGCATTAGACCGGCATCTTCGGCATTTCTCAGATAGATCGTCATTTTGACAATATTGTCCATAGACGTTCCGGCTTCTGTTAAAGCGGCCCGGATTTTATCCAGAGCTTCTTTCATCTGGTCAACCAGACTTTCAGATTTAAGCTCGCCGGTCTCTATGATGCGCCCGGTCATACCGGAGAGGAAAACGAGATCACCCACCACCACCGACCGGGCAAAAGGCTGTTTTTTACCGGCGTACGTGAAAGGATAGGTCTTCTTTTTCATCTCGTTATCCCTCCTTAACAGGTTTCAAGCCACACTAAAAGACCACCAGGGTCTTTTCATTTGTCATTCCCGATCCCGTATCAAGTACAGGACAGGCTTTGACAGGAATCTACAGTATTATATTAAGATTACTATTTAGATACCCGCTTCCGCGGGTATGATGAAAACTAGCCCCGGCAGTCCCTACACTTTATTTATAATATAACTCAAAATTAGTTGACAGTTTATATTTTACTATGGAGCAACTACTTTGTTGCGCAAAGTGCCTATTTTTTCAATTTTAATTTCCACCGTATCGCCGGGTTGCATCGGGCCAATCCCGCCGGGAGTGCCGGTAGCAATCACATCACCGGGAAGCAAAGTCATCACTCCTGAAATGAAGCTAACCAGCACGGAGATCCCAAAGATCAACTCACTCGTACGAGATGACTGTCGTACTTCTCCATTCAGGTAGGTCTCCAGTTTCAGATCATCCGGATTAACTTCGGTCTCTATCCATGGGCCAACTGGAGCAAAGTTATCAAAGCTTTTCGCCCGTGTCCACTGTCTATCCTCTTTTTGGATCTGCCGTTCGGTAACATCGTTAAAGCAGGTATATCCGAGGACATACTTCCGGGAAGCTGTCTCAGAAACATAGCGGGCTTTTTTCCCTATGACCACAGCCAGCTCACATTCATAGTCCACCCGCCTCCAACTACGCGGCAAAACGATCGAATCATCCGGCCCGATGACAGCGGTGGAGGGTTTTAAGAAGATCAGAGGATTAGAAGGAGGAGTATCGTTCATTTCCTGGGCATGAGGAAGATAATTCACACCCAGACATACTATTTTGGACGGAAGGCAAGGAGCCAGTAATTTTGTCTCCGGCAGAGGATAGGTCTCACCATCAAAAATAAAATCAGACCCATTATCAAAGCTGGTAAACGGGTCTACTGCCAGGCTGTGGACTATACCATTTCGAAGGACGCCGTAATTGACCTGATTATTATAAGAAAACCGAACTATTTGCATGCTGACTCCTTTTTACTCAAGGTCTTTTCATTTTATGAAACCTATCACCCTGTCATACCCGCATTCGCGGGTATCTGATTGGTAATCTCAGGATAACAACTTGGATCCCTGCTCGGAGGCAGGAATGACAATGATACATTTGAGAATAAAAAGACTCTGACATTTTACTAATCCAGCTATAGTTTTCGATTATAATGGTATAATGTAATGCTAACTTATGCAATTTATTCAAAAAAGGAGGAGCAGCAATGGGATACTTACCGGATATTTATAAAGATTTCATTAAACAATATCCAGACATCAACAAATCTTATGACGCTCTGGCTAATGCCTGTCACAGATCTGGTCCCCTGGATAAAAAGGCCCGCCGTCTGGTTAAGCTCGGAATTGCCATCGGATTGAACTCGGAGGGGGGAGTACGCTCTCATGCCCGCAGAGCTCTGGAAGAAGGCCTCACTCCCGATGAAGTCAGGCACGCCGTTATTCTGGCATTTACAACAGCGGGGTTTCCCTATATGATTGCCGCTTATAAATGGGTGGAAGAAGTCATCTCCAAATCGAATAAGCCGGTGAACCCAGCCATATAAGGGAGGTTAGAAAAGAAAAATTTCACGAAAACTTTCGCTTCCTCCTGATCCAAACACAAATAGCTTATATAATGTATTTAAGAAGCAATTTGTGGGAAAGAGCGATAAGCAGCCTGTGGCCAGTTTCGAGATGCAGCCAAGGTTCCAGGCGGAGGTTAATGATGAGTGCAACGACAGCCAAAATGGAGGAAGTCGGCAAAACCGGCGATTTTAAATCCGGTGAGATGAAAATGGTTATCGTGGACGAGAAAGAAGTGCTCATCGCAAGAGTCGGAGAAAGCTACTATGCCGCCGATAACCGGTGTCCTCATATGGGAGGAAACCTGTCTAAGGGAAAATTAGAAGGGACGATAGTCACCTGCCCACGGCATCAATCACAATTCGACCTGAAAGACGGCCACATCGTTCGCTGGACCATCTGGCCGTCAGCGCTGGTAGCAGTAGACCAGGTCAGGTCCCGTAAAAGACCCCTCCATGTCTTTCCTGTTATCATTGATGGCGATAAAATCATTGTAAATATTTAGCTTATCGCCATCCCGGTTTGAAGGGGACCAAGATGATATTTGAACGAATTAAGTCTGAAGGCCTGGCACACAACTCTTATTTTATCGGATCCGGTAACTCTGCCGCAGTTATTGATCCCCGGCGGGATACCCAGATCTATCTTGACCTGGCCACCCGGCATGGTATGAAAATCAAGTATATTCTGGAAACCCACCGGCACGAAGATTTCGTGGTAGGTTCCGTGATGCTGGCAAATGATGCTCAAGCAGATATTTACCACGGATCACGGCCGGATTGGAAGTATGGCAGCATTTTAAAGGACGGACAGGATTTCCGCCTGGGTAAATTAACCCTTCTGGCAATTCGTACTCCTGGGCATACCGATGAAAGCATGTCTTACATTATTACTGACCTCGGTTCCGGTAAAGCTCCTATCATGGTTTTCACCGGAGATGCCCTTTTTGTTGGTGATACTGGACGGGTCGATCTATACGGACCAGCAGAGATTCCGAGAATGGCTTCCAATCTGTATGATTCATTATTCAAGCTGATTTTACCTCTAGGCGACAGCGTCATTTTGTGCCCGGCACACGGCGCTGGTTCGGTCTGCGGAATTAATATTGCAGATAGAGATGAAAGCACTTTAGGTATTGAACGGATGCAAAATTCATCCCTGCAAGTGAACAGTAAAGATGATTTTGTTCGCCGTAAAACCAATGAACGCCCGGAAAAACCTCCCTATTTTACACTAATGGAAAAATATAATCTGGAGGGACCTCCTCTAATGTCCTGTATGCCGGCACCTACCCCACTTAACCCCGCCGATTTTAAAAAAGAAATGGAGAATGGAGCTGTGGTGGTTGATACCAGTTTACCCGCGGCTTTTGGAGGGGCGCACATCAAAGGATCTTACAGCATCTGGCTAAATGGTCTCCCTTCATTTGCAGGGTGGCTCTTGCCTTATGACAAGCCGCTACTCCTGGTATTGGAAGACCAGGACCATCTTGAGAAGGCCTTTCGTTATTTGATTAGAATCGGATATGAAAATATTACAGGATTTCTTAAAGACGGCACTGAAGGATGGTATGATGCTGGTTACCCCACGGAGAGATTACCGCTTTTATCCGTTTTCCAGTTAAAGGAAATGCTAGATAGGAAAGAGGACCTGGTAGTCCTGGATGCCAGGGACCAGATGGAGTGGGACAGCGGACACATTGAGGGTGCAACGCATATTTATGTGGGACATGTTGAGAGTCAATTAGCCAGGATTCCCCGGGACAAGCCCGTGGCAGTACTCTGCAGCGTAGGACACCGGGCAGGTATTGCCTCCAGCATTCTGCTTCGAGCCGGTTTTCCGAAAGTTTACAATGTTCTGGGAAGCGTCACTGCCTGGCGCCATACGGGATTTCCTTTGACCACCAAATGAGGAGTTAAACGTGGCTACCGAGACCGGGGACCTGCTGAATATCGCTATAGACAGAGAGATCGTATCAGAAGCTTTTTATGTTGCCAGCCAGAAAAAAACTACAGATCCAGGCGCAATTCAATTGATGAAAGAACTCGCTGAAGAAGAGTCCAGGCACTATCTCTGGATCAAAAATCTAAAAGACCAGGGTTCTGAAAAAGAGAATCGACTTCCGAAGAAGATACCGAACTTGATGATTAGCGAATATCTGACAGATGCCAAAATATCCGAAGGCGCGGGTCTTCAGGAAGTAATTACAACTGCCATGAAACGCGAACTGGCTTCAGTGGAGTTTTACAACGAGATGAAGTCCTCCATGAGTACTGAGGCGGGTAAACAGCTTTGTGAAAGACTCGTTCATGCAGAACGTAATCATAAGGCGAAACTGGAAATATTTTACGATGATCTTTTTAACCAGGAGGATTGAAAAATGTCACACATTTACGATTATGAGTTTGATATGGAACCAGCGTCATTTCTGATAAATCATATCGATCTTCTCCCCAAAGGACGTGTCCTGGATATTGCAATGGGCGGAGGAAGAAACGCGATTTATTTAGCCAGGATGGGTTTCGATGTAGAAGGCGTGGATTCATCCGAACATGCGGTCCAGCATGCTTTGGAACGAGCTAAAGAAAACAGTGTCACGATAAAATCGGATGTCGCAGACCTGGAGAATGATTACAAGATCAAGCCCGACTATTATGATGTGATTATTTGTTTTAATTATCTGCAGCGCTCATTAATACCGCAGATTAAAGACGGATTAAAAACAGGGGGTATAATAGTTTACGAAACGTACACCGTTGATCAGGTGCAATTCGGTCGTCCAAGTAATCCGGACTTCCTGCTGCGTCATAACGAGCTTATGGATATGTTCAAAGGATTTCGCTGTTTGCGGTACCGGGAAGGAATCATTGAAAAGCGTAAAGCCATCGCCAGCCTGATCGCGGTAAAGGTTTAAGGAATCATCGTTTCACCGGGGTTTCATTGATGGCATCTGCAGAATCCTGATTCTGCAATCTGGCCCATTCATCCCGGTGGACTGTCATCAGTAAAAACGTATAATCATCCCGGACTAACTGGCCGCATTCTAGGAATCCGCATTTTTTAAAACACTTCTGGGCACGGATATTCCAATTCAATGTAGTCAGATAGACTTTTTCTAATCGGATTTTGTTAAAAACATAGTCCAGAAGAGAGTTGACCGCTTCCATCCCATATCCGCGGTTCCAGTATTCCCGGTTGCCGATCATAATACCCACTTCGGCTTTGCTTTCTGCCTGATTCACGTTATAATAAACGCAATTACCAATATGGTCTCCCTGCAGGTCCTCGATGGCGAATTCATGCCGGTTGGAACTGGGATAGCACAACTCGAAGGTAAATTCGGAGAGATACTGTTGATATGACATTTCGAGCTTGGTGGCAGCATCCAGCTTAACCAGTTCATCATCGGTCTGCCAGGCATAATCTTCCCTGGCGTCTGATAGTCTTTTGTGTCTCAGTTTGATTCTTTTCCCGGTAGTCATTTCAGTCATTAACTGCAATTATACTATATTAAAGGGTAAATGAATCTTCTCCGCTTTCTATTTCCTTCAAAGCCTGTACGGCGGCTTCACTGATAATCTCATCCGCACTATCGCGGCATTTCAAGAGAAATTGTTTAGCTTTAGCACCGCCGATTTTCCCCAGAGAAATAACGGCGGCTTGTTGGACCTCAGGATCTTTGTCCTGGACTAGTTTCATGAGATGGGGTACAGCCTCCTCATCGCAAATTTCCCCGCAAGCTCCGGCGGACTCGTAACGAGAATCAGGATTGGAGCTGGCCATTTCTTTAATCAATATCGGCATCCAGGAAGAATCGCAATTTTTCCCCATGGCATAGATGGCACTATTATGTAATGCTGGTTCGCTGCTTCGATAAGCTTCATCGATGGCTTTTTTAACTTCGGGATGAGATAAAGGAGCCGCCGCTTCCATTGCGCGGCGCCAGACTTCCTTAGGTTTGCTCTTATCCCTTAAAATAGACAGCAGAGCTTCAGAAACACGGCTGGAACTGGATGGACCTAACTTTTTTAACTCGGCCAGTAGAGCAAACTTGCTGAGAGCTTTAGCTGCAGCTGCCTGGACTACTTCAGAACTGTCTTCATTAAGAATCCGGATATAGGGAGATATTAGAACGGTCTCTTCATTTTCCCATAGTCCTTCGATGGCTTTTGCTCTGACTTCAGCATCATGATCTCGCAGGCAGTTTTTGAAAATACTATCAAAATTAAGCTCAAAATTTTCTTCCGCCAGTTCGAATAAACGGGAAATGATTTTGCGCCGCCGATCAACTTCTATTCCCGACCAGACCGTGCTAAGGAAGTTCAATTCATCAATATTAAGGTTGGATAAATCAGCCAGACCGGCATTGCTCAGCGATTTTTCTTTATCAGCTAGATCGTTAATAACTTGTTTGATATTAGCAGGTACCGCCTCCATCAGTTAAGATTCCTCCTCCTCTCCGTTTCCATCTTCGTCATCGCCTTCCTCTTCCTGTCCCTGCTCCCAGATGGGCTGAGTAAAGTAATCGATGTATTGTCCCATAGCCTCTGCGGCAGCTTGTTTCATTTTTTCACGGGTCTCTTCTGCGACCCTCGCTAAATCTACGAAATCGACTTCGATTTGCAGCATTTTTGTCAAGATCCTGAGCACTGCCAGAGCCGCCATGGGGTTAGGCATACGGGAAGCATACATTGGAACTTCGCCTAATAGACACATACCGTCAATTTCTCTTTCTTTAGCTACCCCTAATAAAAGACCGTTCAGTCCGGCGATTTGCAGATTCCCTTTTTGCCTCAGGTTAAGCTTTTTTAACTCCTGGACCAGCCTCAGGTTAGTACCTACTCCCCATACCTTCGGCTGCTCAGTGTGGTGAATACGCGTAAGAGCAGCAGCGCAGGTATATACTCGTTTGACATGAAATCTCAAAGCCACATCGAGAATGCAGTTAGCCAGTTCGTAACCTTTCGAAGCGGGCTGATCGTCACCCATAAATAATATTAAGTCGCTGCCATCCTTTTTCTCATTTTTACGATAATAAAATTTACTCCTTGGGAATTGTGGAGCCTCTATGATACTGTCCTCGACCAGGACACCGGTCGGATCAAAAAATCCTGCCGGTTCGATTTCCGCCAGGTCCTTGAAATTTAGCTTACTGGTTAAGTAAGTTGAAATGATAATAGCGACATTCCCTACTCCCGGCCAGGCCGCCAGTAGATTCGGTTCATTCAACTTGGGACGGGCAGATACTTTGATTAATTCTCTCATGGCAGTTTTTGTTCCTGATTTTAATCTATTTTCCTGGTATTATTTTACATTAATTTTATAATAGAGGCGAATAGAATACAGACCTATTTACTGGCTACGGCCAGGCCTGGACAATAAATATGAGGAGTCCGGATGGCACCGCTTACCCATTTAGATTCTTTCCCTAATGCTGAGATTTCTTTTAAAACCTGATAGATGTTCCCGGAAACCATAGTATTTTTGACTCTACCCACGATCTTTCCATTTTCAATTTTGTAGCCTAGCAGGACATTTCCGCTGAAATCGCCTCCCAGAACGT
>DEUU01000420.1:3164-3408 GCA_002362735.1 Dehalococcoidia bacterium UBA3254 | reverse complement strand
TCCGGTCAAATCCTCCGGCCATGGCTGATCTTTCAGGAAGCGAACGGATGTTTCATAGCCGTGCAGCGCCATGCGGAGCTGCGTGTAGCGGATGAGGCAGCGAGTCCACTCGGTGCTGTCCTTTCCGGAACGGGCTTTGGCCAGCATTTCTTCCACAAGGGACGAGGCGGCTTCATACTTCTGTTCCTTAACGAGCTGATCGTATTGCTGCCAGCCTTTCATGGTATCTCCACTCCATTCTGCC
>DEUU01000420.1:0-2791 GCA_002362735.1 Dehalococcoidia bacterium UBA3254 | reverse complement strand
CATTCCGCCTCCGTATATCTTATTAGACGACGTTCCTGCATCTTTTCTTAGGAAAATATTTGCCCTCGGATTAATATTTTCCGGATGATGGGAATCGGATTTTTGAAATTCGCGGAATTCGTAGCTGGCTTTGGAAGATGCCAATGAGTGTCGCCTTTATTACCGGGTTGCTGATGAGCTTTATCGGATCAATGATTCCAACCGGTCCGATTGCGCTGATTGTGCTTAAGCGCGGACTGGGACGCCAGAAGTTTGGGGCTTTGGCCATTGTGTCCGGCGCGGCCGTTGCCGAAGCGGGATACGCGCTGATCGCCTTTCTCGGGCTCAACCTTGCGCTTTCCGCCTATCCCGTGCAGACCTCCATTCTCCGGATGATTGCGGGGATCATCTTAATCGGATTTGCCATATTTTGTTTTTATGACAGCCACGGTCACAAGCCCAGGAACACGAGCCCCAAATACGCCGGAGCCAATTTCCTCCTGGGATTGAGCATTGCCGGGCTGAATCCCACTTTTCTTGTAACGTGGGCCGGTGGGGTCGCGGTGGCTCGCGGCGCCGGGCTGATTTCGGGCCTCCATGCCGCTCCGGCATTTGCACTGGGCGTTATTGTCGGCCCCATTCTGTGGTTCTGGCTTCTGCTCACAATCCTGACGCGGCATGTGGAATACCTGCATCCGGACAGCTTAAAGAAAATCGAAAAGGCCCTGCCGGTCGTGCTTTTGATTCTGGCCGCAGTCATGCTTTGGCAGGCTTTCTACCTTCTGCTCCACCACGCCTAGAAACTACTTGGTTATACTGTCCCTTATTCCGCTAGGCATCCGGATTCATTCCTGGGGGCAGTATAACCAGGTACGGTTTACATGGTTTACATTCGGAATGGTGCGCAATTAATATTTATTGGTGGTTCAGTGTTGGAATGTCTTTTGATCGAGAATTTTGGGAGCGAATCCTATGAGAACCAGTTATTTCAAGATCAGCCTGCTAATTGCAGTCACGACGGCGCTTATTCCATTTTTGTTTGCGCAAAATCCCAAAGCGATTTATTTCGAAAGGCAGGAAGTGGCCATCCCGGATTTTGCCGCAGACGGCTTTATCCTGGATATAGGCGGTGGCGGTGAAGGCGTGATTGGTCAGCTAAAAGGCATCCAGGTCATATCCATCGATCCCTACCAAGAGGAACTTGAAAATGCCCCATCGGGTAATTTGAAAATTGTTATGGATGGCAGGGATCTGAAGTTTCTGGATAACAGTTTTAGCACCGCCGCGATTTTTTACACTCTCATGTATATCAGCGCAGAAGACCATGAAAAGGTATTTCAGGAGGTGAAAAGGGTTTTAAAACACGGCGGCCGCTTATTGATTTGGGATGTGAACCTGCCCGTTTGGAAAGATGCCTCAAAGGAATTTGGAGTGTATAAGTTTAAATTCATGCTTCCCCATAAAGAGATCAATACCGGTTATGG
This sequence comes from Dehalococcoidia bacterium UBA3254, assembly GCA_002362735.1. The sequence continues at coordinate 1,328 of DEUU01000420.1, read as the reverse complement.
TGCGAAATTTCCCAAAACAGTCGACCAGAATATGCCGTACTATGTCAATATTGCCCAAAAAATGGGATTTAAAGTCATAACTGCAGAAAATAACGAGCCCTCATTTTATCTTGAACTGAAGACACCCCCAGCCGCTACAGACGTGATGGAAAAAGAGCTTCGCACCAAGAATATTGAATCCGCTGTTATGCTTTATGATGAACTGAAGGGACAAAATACAAACGACTACTATTTTGGCGCGGATGTTTTGATGGAATTGAGCGATCGGCTGATGGCTGACGGAAAAGTATCCGATTCTGCCGTCATTTTTAAACTGGCCCTGAGGGATTACTCCGTTAAAGAGAATAAAGCAAACGCGTATGGATACCAGCTCCTGGCTGCCAAAAGATATGCGGAAGCTATTGATATATTTAAAATAAATGCCGCACGATTTCCGAATTCAGCAAATGCTTTTGACAGCCTGGCGGAAGCATACATGATGAACGGGCAAAAGGATTTGGCAGTCAAATACTATGAAAAATCAATCGAGCTAAATCCAAGCAATACCAATGCCGCGGAGATGATCAAAAAGCTGAAACGCTCAACCAGTTGATCTGTTTAACTCATAGCCCGCGCGGAGATGCGCCTTTGCACAAAGATTATCACGGCAGTGCCTATAAGGCCGCCAGCTACGTCGATGCCCACATCCCGGAATGAAGCGGTTCGTCCTGGAGTGAACCGCTGGTGAAATTCATCCGAGGCTGCATATAGAGCAACAAGGCACAGGACCAGAATAAACCTCAGTTTGATGCTACTCTTGCTGCTATTCAGTGCGTGACAAACGGCGCTTGCCAACAAGGCGTAACCCAGCATGTGCCCGCCCTTTTTGAAAAATTCATCCCAATCGCCAAACCCCGGAATATCTGATCCAGGAGTGGCTGAGGCGATGAAGATTATCGCCATAATAGCGATTGCCGGGCCCCAACGATAAATCCAAGACTTCATTATTTGATATCCTTTGCCCTATCTATTCTGCCTCGATTCAGATTCCGGTCCCGAGACTATTTTGGCGGCGGCATTTTGAAGATGTCCGGCAGCGTAAAGGGAAACGCTTCGCGCGACCTGCCGGCGGTTAACTTGGCCGGGATCTCCCGCGCCAGTTCTTCCGCGCTCCAGCTTCCATCCTTTTCGATCACCTTTTCTACCGGCGCGGGTTCTACAAAGATGCCGACGTGTCCGTGGAAGACCTCGAAGATGCAGCCGTTGATGTGATCGGCGGCTTCACTTACCAGGTACGTTGCCAGAGCGGCCACATCCTTCGGTTGATTGGCTTCGTAAATAGGATTCTT
>DEUU01000280.1:960-2823 GCA_002362735.1 Dehalococcoidia bacterium UBA3254 | reverse complement strand
CCAGGATGGCATCGTTTCCCCCGCCTCCGACGATCAAATCGTGCCCATTGTCGCCGAAAAGCAAATCATCAGCATTTCCGCCATAGACGAAGTCGTTACCGGGGCCACCGGTTATCACGTCGCCCCTTCCCGGCAGATTCGGAGCCACGTCCCCGGCCGCGATAAAGGATTCCATCTGTCCGAAATTCTCGCCGAAAAGCTGGTCGTCGCCCGAGCCTCCCAGTACAAGATCGGATCCGGAGCCCCCTTCAAGGATGTTTTTGCTGCTGTCGACTCTTCCTATCTGGACAATGTCGCTCCCCTCACCGCCGACAAGCCAGTCATCACCGCCCCAATATGAGTTAATGTCATCATCGCCTGCCATGCCATAGATGATGTCATTGGCAGTCGTGTCCCAATGGACCTTATAGCCAGGATCATTATCGTCAACGAAGACATTGGACGCCTGCGGCGTACCGGGCTTGTCCAGTAGGTTAGTGCCAAACGTGCTAGCTTGAAAATCTTCAAACGTTATTGTCCCGCCACCAGGCAGGTTAATCCTCCAGGTAGATTCCTGAATGATCTGAATCTTGCCGTCTGCAGTTGACCAGACATTCTGCCCGTTTGATCTATAGAAATTGCCAATGACATGATCACCATCATTATTGCCTTTATAGATTATTGTGTTAAGCCCTTCGCCGTCTTTGATAGTGTCATTCCCGTCACCCAAATAGAAGAGATATGTATCGTTCCCGCCGCCACCCTCAAGCCTGTCATCACCCTGCCCCCCGGTCAAAGTGTCATTGCCAGCTTTTCCTGTGTAATTGCCGGTTATCCGCCTTAATTCATCTGGAGCCAATTCAGCAGGCAGATCACCATATAGTTCATCGTTACCGTTCCACCCTTGCAGACGATCATCACCATAGCCTCCCACAAAAGTAAGCTTGCCTACCGGGTACCCATCATTGCTCTGCCTTTTGTACCCTCCGACAATGGCCTCAGTCTTATTACTTCCAATTATAGTAATATTATCCTTTGCATCTAAGTAAAATGGGGTTGCTTGCAGGCTATCTCGAACCGACGCAATAAAATGCATATTCCCATCAATAAATACTTCCGGACCGATGTCAGTTAGAATATTGGCAGCAGGTGAAACAAAGTCCTTTCCTGAAATATTGAAGACTTTGCTTCCGTCCACTGATCCCCGAAACGCCAAATAGCGCTCATAACTATTCCAGACAGAAACAGCCCATTCTTCCTCCCAACTTGATGGTATGGATGGATCTGTCCGATATTGTACGATTACATACCCTAGGTTGTCTGAATCTCTCAGTTTGACGTAATTCTGCGTTAAATTCTTAGCACCAGGAGCATTGTAAGTATATGCGGTATCCACGAATTGTTGCCATGTTGCCTTGGCCATTTGTGCAAGGGTGCCGCCTAAGGAATGCCCAGCAACATCAAATTCGTTAAGAAGAATGTTTTTGTTAGCTTGCAACTCCTCTATGAACTTATTCATCGCGCAAAACTGCGCAGTAGGCATCTCACCATTTGATAATTGCAGTACAGCTTTCATATCCTGGCCATCTGCGAAGGGAGTAGAACCCCTGTTTACGAGAATCCTGCGTCTCATACCGTTACTGTCTGCGGGACCTTCGAACAAAATACCAGAATAGCCTGTACTACTTTGGTTTGGCTTGTAGCTGAGGACCCTATAGCCTTTTATGAACAATTCGCTCCACAACGAAATATACTTCGATTCTGGCACCCATTCCATGTTGTTTTGATCATAGCGCCAATCTGCATAGGCTAGATCAGAAAGATCAGCATAGTCTCTTGCGCGTTGTGTTAGGAGACTGTTATTTGTTAAGATTTCCGCCATTG
>DEUU01000280.1:0-677 GCA_002362735.1 Dehalococcoidia bacterium UBA3254 | reverse complement strand
GCTTGTAAGACTTTATATTCAAATGACTCATACTCAGTCTCGCTGGCAGGGCAACGTGATGTTAATTCTTCCGTGCTCCACCAGCCCCAATCGAGCCAATTAAAAAACGGTACATACGATATCCCGTAATAACCCCAACGGACTGCGCGATTAAATATGGCCATCAACTTGCCTGTGTTTCGGTCATATATTTTTTTGAATTGTAAATCTGTTATACCTAGTGGAATTGTTATCACTCTGACTTCATACCTACTTCTAATAGAATTTTTTACTCTGCATATAGCGTTAGCGTTCTCGTTTATCGGATTGTCCTTTTCGAGTTTTAAGCATTCATAAATAATAGGTTGCCTTTCACTCTTATACTCAATGAATAGAAAACCTTTTTTTATCCCACTTGCGATCCATCCCGTCCCTGCCAGTTTGTACTCATCTCCATCTCTGCGCTGCGCCTTTTGTTGACGGAGATAGTCATTCATTCCTTCGTAGTAGATCCCATCCGTCACGGCCGTTTCGTAAATTGCAGGCTTAGGGAGTATAAGACAGGCTGGGTAGTAGGCAATAAAACCAAGGAGGACATCCCAAGTGGGCAATAAGATAACAAAGGCAAGTGCCAGTCGTCGATAAGTTTGATTCGTTGTTCGGCGCTGCACGAACTTGATAAATAAACTTGACAGCAT
>DEUU01000130.1:38095-38582 GCA_002362735.1 Dehalococcoidia bacterium UBA3254 | reverse complement strand
ATTGATCTTTTCACCCCCCCAAAAAGGAAAAAGGTGGCTTTTGTAGAGCCCCCTTCAATGGGTGTTTATTAACTTCAATTACTTCATTGGCACCAACATTGAATATTTTGGTTTTTTTCAGATGCCGGGCCGCCGTAACATGGATCAAAGACTTTTTACCCACCAGGATAATCTCAATATCGTTTTCTTCGACGGCTTGAACTGCACCTTTAATTATTTCACTCGGGGCATAATCCCCACCCGAAGCATCAACAGCAATTATCATTGACGGCCTTTAACCTTTCTTCGAACTGGCGCTACCCGCCCTTCGACACATTTTTATTATAATTCACCCCGGGTTCGAATATTTTTAAAACTTGATCTATCATCCCAGAATGCATAAGCATACTCTCAGAAGCGACAAAACAAAGCTGGCCTTTGGAATCTACCCTTTACTTTGAAAAAATTCTTTTTTAGCTTTAGCTAACAGCTCGGGATCGGCAAACAG
>DEUU01000130.1:29271-37828 GCA_002362735.1 Dehalococcoidia bacterium UBA3254 | reverse complement strand
TCAGTGACAGTCATCGCCATGGCTTTGGCAGCATCCAGCATGCCCTGCATTCCTTTTTCGGAAACAGCCGCCTCTGCAAACTGCGGTGAATGGGTAACTACTCCGCGTCGACTGGTAATCGCCACCGAGGCATGAATTCCCGGCACTAGCTGGCTGACATTACCGAAATCCGTGCTGCCGAAACTTTTCTCCGGGTCTACCAGCTTCATATTCCGCCCTATTTGCTGCATATTATGAACGAACAACCGCGCCATGGTCAGATTGTTCAATAGAGGAGCATAGCAAAGCTCGTCCCACCGGTATTCCAATCGCGCTCCGGTGGCAGTAGCGGCGCCGATAAAACAATTTAAAACTCTTTGTTTCAACTCTTTCAGATAAGCTTCGTCGGCTGCCCTGACGAGAAAACTACCCGCGCTGTGGGCAGGAACAACATTTGGTGCCTGACCGCCATCCGTGATGATGCCGTGTATCCGTGCCTTGGAATGGATATGCTGACGCAGCGAATTTATACCGTTAAATGACTGAATCATCGCTTCCAGGGCATTAATACCGGCTTCCGGTCTGCCGGCAGCATGGGAGGACTTACCAAAGAATTCAATATAGAGACCCTGACAGGCCAGAGCTTCAGTGACTACGGAGTCATGACCTCCGGGATGAACCATCATCGCAGCATCCAGGTCGGCAAAAGCCCCCTTCTGCGCCATGGTCACTTTACCTCCGTAAAGCTCTTCCGCCGGTGTTCCGATGACTACAATCTGGCCGCCATATTCATCAACAGCCAGCTGGGCGGCGATTCCCCCGCCTGCTGCGGCAGTACAAATCAGGTTATGGCCGCAGCCATGCCCGAGGTCCGGGAGAGCATCATATTCTGCGAGCAAGGCAATTACCGGAGAACCCTTACCATAGGAAGCGCGAAAAGCAGTCTCCAGACCAAAAGTCCCGCGTTCTACTTTGAAATGATATTTTTCCAAATAACCGGTAAGCCATTCTGCGGCTTTAAACTCGTGGAATCCCAGTTCAGGATTATCATGAATTTTCCGGCTCAGGCTGCAAAGCTCTTCTCGGTGAGATTCTACTCTGGCTATAATTTGAGATTTTAACTGGCTGATTTCCAAGGATTGACCTCTGGTTAGTAGACTAACAGCGTTATTATAACTGAACCTCGCCCCAAATTCTAGACTGAGTTAGTCAACGACTTTTTGGCCTCAGACGTTCGGCTGTGCCGGAATGTGTTTATTAGTGATACCTCGGAGAATCAATATTTGCCGAAAATAGAACTCAATTGAATAATACTGCGATTTTGTATTTTATACTTAACCCTGTTAGGTAAATCAGACTCATAGCTCCACCGTATATCTAACCGCAAAAATGAGCGTAGACTTAAGAAAAACATCAAATTTATAGATATAATTAGAATTGTCAGGTTAGTGACTTAACTTAACGACAGGGACAAAATACTCCAAATGTGGAAGGAATATCTTGGAGTTAAGATGAGTCCGGAGAATATTGTAAGGAGGTGTCCTTAATCATGAAATGGTTCGGAATAGCTTTGATTATCATGGCCATTGGGATCGGCGTAGTGCCTCAGTTCACAGATTGTTATGCTCATGGTCAACTTGTTACCCTGGCTAACGGATCAACCCAGCCGATGAAATGTCACTGGACTGCCCAGGGAGAAATCGCACTGGCGATACCTCTTCTCGGTATCGGCGCTATGATGTCCTTCAGCCGCCGCCCGGAATCCGGCAGATTTCTATCGGTATTGGGCATTATTTTGGGTGCCCTGGTAATCGCTCTTCCCACCAGTTTGATCGGGACTTGCGGCACGGCGACCCATATTTGTAATACCGCCATGAAACCTTCGCTGCTGGCACTGGGCTCTCTCGCGATGGTTGGCAGCCTCGGGGGTTTGGTGTTGAGTTTTAGACATAAGGATTAGACCATGCAAATGATCAAGTTAGCCATCAAGAATATTCAGGGAAGTGGATTCAGGAGTGTAGCCATCTTCCTCTGTGTGCTGGGGATCGCCGGGTTCCTTCTTTCCACCGCTATTGTCATTAAAGGTTCCCAAAATAGCCTGGATTCCGGAATCGCCAGATTGGGTGCGAATATTATCGTGGTTCCGGCAGGGGCTGAAGATAAAGTTGAGACCGCTTTGCTCATGGGCAAACCTACCAGTGTCTGGATGCCGGAGGAGAACATCAACAAGATTGCAGCAGTTCAGGGAGTGGAGAAGGTGTCTCCCCAGATTTATCTGGCTTCTTTGTACGGAGCGTCTTGTTGTGCCGTTTCCGAAATGTTCATAGTGGTCTACGACCCGAAAACTGATTTCACCATCACTCCGTGGCTGGAACGTAATCTGGGCAGGAGCCTCCAGAAAGGTGAAGTCATCGGAGGTCAGTATATTTTCGTCCCGGATGGAGAAAAAGGCATCAAGATCTACGGGTACTATACGACACTTAAGGGCAATCTTGAACCAACCGGCACCGGCATCGATCAGACGATGTTTCTGACGCTGGAGACCGCTCAGGATATGGCCAGGTCTTCCCAAACTACAGCAGTGCTCCCGCTTGAGATCCCCACCAATAGCATCTCCGCAATCATGGTCAAGACAAAACCGGGAGTTGACGTACACAAAGTCGCACTGCAAATGCTCCTCGATACCACCGGCATGTTTCCCATCGAAAGTCCTAATTTATTCGGTACTTACCGTAACCAGATGAACGGTCTTCTCTGGGGTTTCTTCGCGCTCACGATCATCATCTGGGCTCTCGCTGCTTTGATGATGGGAGTTAATTTTTCGATGGCGGCCAATGAACGCCGGCGCGAGATGGCTGTTTTGCGAGCTGTCGGCGCTATGCCTGATTTCGTCTTTCGCCTGATTTTGACGGAGGCCGGCTTATTAGCCGCTTCCGGCGCCATTTTCGGCATTATTATCGCGGGTACTGGTCTCTATCTTTTCAAAGATTTTATTGCCGCTTCCTTGAAGATGCCGTTTTTATTCCCTTCAATTTCTTCCTTTTTCGGGTTATTCGGCGCCGGCTTAGCGCTGGCGATAATTACCGTGACGTTGTCAGCTCTAATTCCGGCGATCCGCATCAGCAGGCAGGAACTGGCAATTGCGATGAGAGAGTAAACTAATGCTATCATTTGACAAAGTCACTAAAGATTTTCAACTGGATGAAGGTACGACTATCACTCCGGTTCGCGGGGTGAGTCTGGATATTGAGCCCGGAGAATTTGTGATCGTTATTGGTCGCTCGGGGACCGGTAAAACTACGTTTCTGAATCTCGCCGCCGGACTGGTGAAACCCAATTCCGGACGTGTCACAATAGACGGTTCTGACCTGGGAAAAATGAACCAAAAACAGCTTTCAGTTTTACGCAGCGAGAAAATAGGCTTTATTTTTCAATTTCCCTCCCTTATTCCAGCCCTCACTGTTGGGGATAACGTTAGCCTGCCTACTATTTTCGCCCGTAATAATGGGAATGGAAATGGGAACCGGAGTGGCAGCGAACGGGCTGAGGACCTTCTGGATATGTTAGGAGTGGCAAGTAAAAAAAATGTTTTTCCGCGGCAGCTTTCGGCCGGAGAAACCAAACGTGTAGTTCTGGCACGTTCTTTGATAAATCATCCTCAATTGATACTGGCAGATGAGCCCACGAGCGACCTTGATAGCCGCACGGAAAAAGAGGTTATGAATATTCTAAGGGACATAAATTCCAGAGGCGTCACCTTTCTCATTGTGACTCACAGTTTACAGCTGGTCCCGTTTGCCACCCGGGCTTTTGAAATGGAGAACGGGATTTTAAAAGAACTGACGGGATCGAAAAACAATCCTGATTATTAGTCCGCACAATTTCTTAATGCACTGGTTTTATGTTAGTCGGTTGCCAGAAAGATTTTATTTCTAAAATACGTAAGCGCAATCTCAACAGATTGCGCTTACTTAATTTAATGATTGTTACAGCAAATCTAGGGAGACAGTGAAAAGGGCGGGTATTTATCCGTGATAAGGATGAAAGCATACGCTTCTACTCTCACACCCCACCTCATCACACCAAGCACAAAGTCAAACATACCTTTGGGGTAACGGCCGGTAAAAAGGATTGCAAACCAGGCGATAATTACAACTATCCAGGCCACAAAACCCAGGACACCCAGCACTATGTAATGTGGAATCGCCAGGAACCATTTTATGAGCGGCATTCCACGGCCCAGTTGGGTTTGCACATCCGGATAGACCATATTGAGATGCACTGCCTGTTCCTCATCCGTAGAGGGATATTCATCTCTCATCAGAGCAAAATAAGCATTGACTCGATAGCCGAATCGAGCAAGATTGAGATTCCAGTCAAACCACCATTTAGGATATTTTTTACGGAACAGGATCATCAGGACCAGCGGCAGGAATACCACACCGGCAGTACCCCACTGCCAGTTCATACCATGTTCAGGTCGTCCCCCCCATCCGAGATAAGCACTCGTAATCAACCCCAATACAATCGCAATGGGAATAATAGTAAAGATCCGGAAAAAGCTGGTCAACCTGTTTAAATTACGGTCCGGGTAATCGATATCCAGAGTAGCGGGATAAGCAGCGGGAACAACCGGAGACGGAGTCGTGGGTGGAACTGTTGACATCTTTTACCTCCTATTATTTTTGCAGACGTTAAACTTTGCTTAACGATAATACATGGAGGAATAAGAGAAGTCAAGATATTTAGTTCTAGTGCCCCCGCGAAAATGTCATGCCGGGGCAACATAGAAAGCTCGCTCCTGAGAGATGATCCTCAAGCCAGCTTAAGACCGGGGAAAGCGTCCAAATCCAGACCGTCAATTTTGCCTTCCCTGTAGCGGTAATAAGCGCAGGCTCCGATCATGGCGGCGTTATCCGTACAAAGGATAATGGGGGGAATGAGGACCGGAATGGGAGAATTTGCCATTAACTGCTGGCGCAGGACTTTATTGGCGGCTACTCCACCCGATACCAGAATCTGTCTGACTCCCTGGTCTTTAGCCAGAGAAATGGTTTTAGAAACCAGAACGTCCACTACAGCTTTCTGGAAACTGGCGGCCGCATCATATTTTGAAGGGAGGCCGTTTCTTGGATTGTCTTCGAGAGAGACCTTACCGCCCTCGACCATTCTGAGGAGAGCGGTCTTAATTCCACTGAAACTGAAATCATTTGTTCCTTCCAGCCACGCATGAGGAAGTTTGATAGTAGCCGCACCGCTTTCGGCTGCTTTCTGGATAAGAGGACCTCCGGGATAACCCAGACCCAGGATCCGAGCGACCTTGTCAAAGGCTTCACCCGCGGCATCGTCCCGGGTGCGGCCGAGAAGATAATATTCGCTATGTCCTTTCATCAAAACCAGATCGCTGTGTCCGCCAGACACAATCAAACAAATTACCGGGAAGCAAATTTGATTTCCCGTCAACCAGTTAGCATAGATATGACCTTCAAGGTGATTGACACCGATGAGGGGTAATTTTTGGGCGAGGGCGATCGATTTAGCAGCATTTACGCCCACCAGCAGAGATCCGGCCAGTCCCGGGCCTTTGGTTACGGCCACGGCTTCCAGATCTTGCCAGCCGACTCCGGCCTCAGACATAGCCTGCCCGATGATGGGAATCACGGACAGCATATGCTGGCGAGAAGCAACTTCCGGCACCACTCCGCCGTACCGGGCATGGATTTCAACCTGAGAAGAAATTTTGTTAGAGAGTATTTTGACGCCGTCTTCGACGACGCTGGCAGCAGTCTCATCACAGGAGGACTCGATCGCTAATATTTTCATACATAGGAATTATAACATGAGTATTGAAGTTGTACACACCCACCATATAGTTTAGAATTTGGTAGATGGATTCTTTGGATTCTCAGGTACGCGGGAATAGCGAGTAAATGGGAAGGCTGTTCTGATGATAAAAGATGTAACTTTAACCGTAGATAATTTGAAGATTCTCGGACAGTTGTTTCTTCCGGAGAACGCTGAACCTCCATTTCCGGGAGTAATACTCTGTCACGGGGTCCCTTCAGGAAACGTCGATCCTGCCGATGGAGGGTACCCGCTGCTGGCAAAGACCATTTCCGAAAATGGGCTGGCAGCTTATACCTTTCGCTTTCGGGGGACAGGCGGTAGTGAGGGCAATTTTGATATTATTGGCTGGACACGAGATCTGGCGGCCGTGATTGATTATATCTGGAAATTACCAGAAATAGATGACCGCCATATTGCTCTGGCTGGATTCAGCGCAGGAGCGGCGGTGTCTATCTATACAGGGTCACAGGATAAACGAATTTCAGCTGTTGTGGCTTGTGCAGCCCCGGCTGATTTCACCAATATCAGCGATGTGGACCAACCCGGACTGATGGTTAATTATTTCCGAAAAATTGGCATCATTCGTGATCCGGAATATCCAGCTTCTCTTGAGGATTGGCTTAACGATTTTCGAAAAATCAACGCCCTTCATTGTGTGGCGGATATTGCTCCTCGGCCTTTACTCCTAATCCATGCACGAAGAGACAACGTGGTGCCCGTTATTAATTCTAAAAAGCTGTATGCCGCCGCAGGGGAACCCAAAAAGATGGTCATTCTGGAAGGATCAGAGCACCGACTCCGCAAGAACGAAAAAGCCGTCGAGACTGTCATTACCTGGCTGAAGAAGCAAATTAAATATAACCTGTAGCCGCAATGCTTTTGCTACGGGATACTGTCCCGGAGCCTTATCAGATTGACATTACGGATTAAACTGCCGGGTTTTATTAAACACTTATTAATAGATTATTACATTTGTTCACCTTAAGCAGAGCTAAGATTGATAAAAAAAGTTTTCCCCATAATAGCTTTAGCCATGTTTTCTTCCAATTTAGGAATGGGAATAGTATCTCCCCTCTTGCCGCTTTATGCTCGCAACATGGGAGCAGACGGAGTCTGGATAGGAGTAATCGTAGCGGCTTATGGAGCTACCAGTATTTTATCTACTCCACTATTCGGTCGCTTATCTGACCAGAGGGGCAGGAAGATCTTTCTTTGTATCGGTCTTCTTTGTTATGCCTTCTTATCTCTTGGCTACATCTGGGCCAACAGCATTTACACCCTGATCCTGGTCCGTCTCTTCCAGGGGGCGGCGGGAGGTATGGTCATCCCCATAGCATTCGCCTACATAGGTGACCTCTCCCCTAGCGGAGATGAAGGGAAATGGACGGGATATGCCAATGCAGCTTTCTTCAGTGGATTCGGGATTGGTCCTTTACTGGGTGGAGTGCTAACAGATCATTTTGGAATCACTACGGCTTTCTATTTCATGGGGGCACTTAACTTGATAGCGTTTATTGTGGCGCTTATTTTTTTACCCGTGGTGAAGCGTGATCATTCAGCAGGAGAACGAACCAGGCTAACACCCTATCGTGAGATGACCCAAAGTAGAATGGTGCTCGGGCTCTTTGTATTTCAGGCTTTTCAAGCAGTCGCCAGAGGAGGGTATATGACTTTCCTTCCCCTCTTTGGAGCCCTCTTTATTCATTTAAGCCCGACGCAGATCGGACTTCTGTTGTCAATTAATATGATGATAATCTCATTCCTGGGCCCGGTAAGCGGAGTAATTGCGGATAGATTCAATCGAAGATGGATTGCCGTCAGTGGCAGCATATTAATTCTGGTATCCACCGGGCTGGTACCGCTAACAAGCACTTTCTGGCAATTACTTATCCTCTCTTCGATTTTAGCTATTGGCACCGCAACAGCCATGGCAGGGGCAACGGCCTTAAGTGTTAACGAAGGAAGAAAATTCGGTATGGGATCGACCATGGGCTTTATTAATATGGGAATGAATATCGGTATGACTGTAGGTCCAATTGTCTCAGGAGAATTAGTTGATATAAGTAGTAATGATTCGCCTTTTTTCTTCGGCGCCTTTATTATAAGTATTGGGACTATTATTTTTATTTCATTATCCAGGAGAGAAGTCTCAGTCTCTACCGAAGAAGAGAAAACATAATTCATAAATTGATAGCTAATTTTTATCATCAACCGGCCTTATTCTCGCATCACTTTCTCTTACTTTTTTCTATGCCATTTGAAAGGTTTCCTTGGCTGTACTACAATAACTTCGATAAAGCTGTTCGAACAGGACAAGACTTCTCTGAGGAAAATGCTGAGTCATAGAGCGCGAAAATTGTCAGGAAGCTTCGTCAACTGCTCTTTGTCGAAGCGGACATAAAGCCGGATTTAATTGAGCAGTTCCTGCTCTGATTAAAGTTGGAATAATAATTAGACGAGAAACAATATCGTAAAAGCAGGCTCAGGAATCCATCAGGTCATCTGCTCAAGGAAAAAGTAAGTGACAACAGAGGAAGAAGTTTTTGAGTTCGAAAGGAAAATGACAAAAGGATAAAATAAAAGCATGTCTTCTCAACCATTATCAAAAACAAATGTAATACCGGTAGTAAGGGGAGCGTCGTATGTTCTCGCCCATGTACCCAGTATGGTACGTCTTGGTTCAAAACCCTCACGTGAATTGAAGAAAGACCCGGCTCTACTGGCACAGACA
>DEUU01000130.1:28099-28932 GCA_002362735.1 Dehalococcoidia bacterium UBA3254 | reverse complement strand
GACGATTTGCTGAACATGAAATCCCCTTTCTGGAATAATCCGATGCCACACGCATCGCGATGGGGTTCTTTTGGAGAGATCATGCCTGAAGACGAATTTTACGGTATGCTGAAGATCTCTGATGAATTTAATCTATTTTTATTTGAAGAGTCTTTTACTAAAGAGATAGCCGCAAAGTTGAAAAACCATCCCCTTTTTGATGCCGCAGACATCGAGAAGATCGGCCGTGGCGTCCCTCTGGGCAGAATTGAAAAACAAATTTCCGAGGGGAAAACACTATCATTATACGTTAATAAAGATCAACTGATTGGGTGTATTCAAGCGCCACGCGAAAATGCTGAAGAGGATACTTCACTCGTTCCCGATGTATTAATTGAGAATTTAGCCGCGCGAGCCTCCGGTGCCATGGCTTTACGGCACCTTATCGCCAAAGCGGGAACAGCCGACGAGGTTGATTACCTGTTGAGTTATGGAGAGGAGGCGGTAGGTGACCGTTATCAACGCGGCGGAGGCAACCTGGCCAAAGCCATCGGGCAGCTGGGGAAATGCAACAATGCCACGGGATCGGATACGAAAGCCTTTTGCTGTGCCCCAATCCATGCCCTCATGATTGCTGCCAGCCTTGTAGCCTCAGGGGTCTTCAATAATGTCGTTGTGGTGGCCGGAGGGTCCTTCGCCAAGCTGGGAATGAAGTTCGAGGGTCATCTCAGGCACAATATGCCGATATTAGAGGATGTTCTGGGCGCCATTGCCATCTGGGTAGGCCGGGACGATGGAAAAAGTCCGGTCATTCGCCTGGACTCCATCGGCAAGCATGATATCAGTTCCAGTTC
>DEUU01000130.1:23536-27781 GCA_002362735.1 Dehalococcoidia bacterium UBA3254 | reverse complement strand
TGAAAATTACCGAAGTAGATAAATATGCTACGGAGCTGCATAATCCGGAGGTAACCGAGCCACAGGGAAGCGGTAATGTTCCTAAAACTAACTATCGAACGATCGGAAGCCTGGCTGTTCTGAGAAACGAGATCAACCGTGAAGAAATTGACCGTTTTGTGGAAGTCCACGGCATGATTGGTTACTCTCCCACCCAGGGACATATTGCCTCTGCCGTGCCCTATCTTGGCCATGCCGTAAAAAACATCATGGCGGGGAAAATTAAAAACTCGCTATTCCTCGCTAAAGGCAGTCTCTTCCTGGGAAGAATGACCCAGCTCTCGGACGGGATATCTTTCTTACTCGAGAAAAATACAGGAGGTAAAGGATAACCATGGCCATCGATTTAAATCGCGATAATTTTGAGACTGAGGTCTCACAGACTAAAGAGCCTCTGGTAATAGATTTCTGGGGGCCGCGGTGTCAACCCTGTCTGGCCCTCACCCCCACGATAGAAAAATTTGAGCAGGAATATGCGGGTAAGATTAAAGTAGCCAAAGTCAATGCCGAACAGAACCGGATGTTATGTGCCAAACTACGAGTCCTTGGCCTGCCTTCTTTTCTTTTCTACCAGAATGGAGTTGAAGTCAAGCGTCTGAGCGGACAATCACTCACCGGAAAGGAAATCAAGGAAGCCATCGAGGCTTTAGTAAAATAAGTCAGGTGAAACTTTTCTGATACTACCGAGAAGGAGTGTATAATAGTGGACCTCAAAGGAAAAAATATTATTATCATTGGGGAGAGAGACGGTATCCAGGGCCCTGCGATTGCCGCCTGCGTCGAAAGCGCCGGGGCTAAGCCACTGCTGGTACAGACCCAGTGTTTTGTGTGAACCGCCGCAGGAGCGTTTGACCCGGAGGGTCAAGAAATAATTAAAAAAGTGGTCGAACAATACGGTAAGGACAATTTGATGGTAGTCCTGGGAGCTCCGGATGCGGACAGCTCCGAGTTATATGCGGAAACCCTGATTCATGGAGACCCCAGCTGGATGGGGCCTTTAGCCGGAGTCCAGTTAGGACTTCCAGTATACCATATCATGGAGCCGGCAATTCTCTCTCAAATTAGTCAGACCTGTAGGAAGGAACACCTGGAGTTGATGGAAATGGCTCTGGATATCGAGAAAATCACCGAAGGTCTTAATAGAGCCCGTAATTCAGGAAAGTAGTGTAATTTCAGGAGTCCGAATAGTCAAGGCAGTGAATGAATTCTCCCGGATATCTCTTTGATACCTCCTGGAGGATAAGAACCAGCCTTGATTACCGGTATCCATCTTGATGAAAAACTCTCTTATTAAATATCGGAAAGGAGATTAATCCATGAATCTGGAACTGGAATCAGTGGATATCAAGGATGTCCGATTTGCCGACCAGACCTCCATTCATAATGGAATTCTGGATATCAATAAAAGAGAATTGCAAGAGCTACTGCAAAAGGATAAAAGGTTCGGCAGTGTAGACATCGACCTGGCCCATCCTGGAGATAGTTGTCGTATTGTATCTGTTTTTGATGTTGTTGAGCCCCGGGCCAAAGTGATCGGGACCGGCCAAAACTTTCCCGGCATATTAAGCAAGATGGAGACAGCCGGGAGAGGGCGTACCCGAGTGCTGCGTGGAGCAGCGGTGGTCATCACCGACTATACGGCCAATCAAAAGGAATCCATACCTGTTTACCAATCGAGGATCATTGATATGGTGGGACCTGGGGTGGAGATCGGATTATATGGAAAACTACAAAATATCGTTCTACTCTGTACTCCAGCGGACAGTGTAGCCCGCTATGATTACTGGCACGCGTTGAGGTTAGCCGGGCTTAAAGCCGCAGTTTACCTTGCCGAAGCTTCACAGAATATACCTGCCGATACGGTGCGAGCCTACCATCTGGATTCTCTGGCCCAAACCAGTAAGGGATTAGAGCGACTGCCCCGTATTGCCTATATTTACCAGTTCTATGGATTACAGCATTCTTCGGGTGAAAAACCGCTTTTTGAACCTATCTACTACGGCGATAACGTCAATAAAATGTTACCTGCGATCATACACCCAAATGAAATTCTCGATGGCGGCATTATCCGGGGCTATGCCTATGGCGGAATGACCGAAACTTACGATATTCAGAACCATCCAATCGTCCTTGATCTATACCATCGGCATGGCATTGACTTGTGTTTTGCCGGAGTAGTGCTGACGGTTGGTCAGTCTACGGAACCGGAGAGAGAGCGTTCTGTAAATATAGCGGCCAAACTTGTCAAAGATGTGCTCGCCGCAGACGGCGTTATCATTACGAGATTGGGGGGCGGCGCCACCAATGTTGACTTAGGACAAACCGCCGATCTGTGCGAAAAATTGGGAGTTAAAACAGTAGTTTGTAACGTTTTCTCCGGAACTTCAGCTGAAGAAGCTCTGGTATTCAATTCTCCGAATGTAGATGCCATCGTCGGCTTCAGTAGTCCCAGATCATCCATTAGCTTACCCCAAGTTGACAGGTTGATCGGTAAGCCTTTACAGTTCGGGGATAAACAGGCTAATGAGAGCATAACGATATCTTCTAATCTGATTGATGGTGCCATGAATGCCATTGGTGCTTCAAAAATAAGAATGCGAGAATATTAATTATTCACACCCTATCTGAGCACGCTAAAGATGAATTATTGTTTACCTGGTTCCCTGACCCCCTGGAAAAAGGGTTGGGGGGAGAGGTTTTCTTAAGATAACTTCTTTCGCATAAGGTGACAAAGTAGTTACATTATCATCGGAAAGGGGGTTATAATGGCTCAAAAATTAAGAATCGTGCATTATGTTAATCAGTTTTTTGGTGGTATCGGTGGAGAAGAGAAGGCTTCTGAAAAACCACAGGTGAAGGACGGTTGTATAGGGCCGGGCCGTGCTATACAGATTGCTTTAGAAGGGAAAGGGGATGTAGTTGCCACTGTCATTTGTGGCGATAACCATATTGCTGAACGAACGGATGAAGCCATTAAGGAAATAATACAGTTGATCACTCCTTATAAACCGGATATTGTCATTGCCGGCCCTGCTTTTAACGCCGGACGATATGGAGTTGGCTGCGGTGCCGTCTGCAAGGCGGTCCAGGAGAACATGGGCATCCCGGCGGTGACAGGAATGTTCGAGAAAAATCCGGGGGTTGGCCTGTACCGTATGAATGTCTATATCATAAATACTCTGGATTCGGTACGAGGAATGGCAGATGCAGTTTCCAGGATGGTGAATCTGGCAATGAAAATGGCCGCACAACAGAAGATCGGCAACCCTGAAGAAGAATACTATATCCCGCGAGGTATTCTCAAGACAGAGATGTCTGATAAAACCGCAGCCCAGCGGGCGGTGGATATGATAGTTAAGAAAGCCCAGGGCCAACCATTTACCACCGAGCTGCATTTATTTACGGATTTTGAACGGGTCAAACCCCCGGCTGCCATAAAAAATCTATCCTCAGCCAAAATCGCTCTGGCAACCGATGGAGGGCTCGTCCCCAGGGGTAATCCTGACAGGATAGAGCTAAATACTGCCACCCGGTGGGGTGAATACAGTGTTAAAGGACTTGAAAGCCTGAATCCTGAAAATTATGAAGTTACTCACTCGGGTTATGATAATACGGCAGTGAGGAAGGACCCAAACCGGCTTGTCCCCCTGGATGCGGCGCGCGATTTCGAAAAGAACCTGACTATCGGCAAGCTTAACGATAGCTATTTCGCCACTACCGGCGTCCTGACAACTTTTGAGAGTGCCAGACGCATGGGCCGGGAGATTGCTCAAAAACTAAAAGCTGAAGGTGTTGATGGTGTGATTCTAACCTCCACCTGAGGTACCAGCACTCGCTGCGGGTCAGCGATAGTGGTAGAAATAGAGAGAATGGGGATACCTATCGCTCACATAACCACGATGACGCCTGTATCATTGATGGTAGGAGCACACCGGATTATTTCCGGAGGAGGCGTCTGCCACCCGGTGGGAAATATTGAACTGGACGCGAAAACAGAAAAATCTTTGCGCTACGCGATTATTGAAAAAGCGCTCGAATCTTTGCAGACAGAGGTGACTGAACAGAGGCTATTCCAGCGCTAATTCCTGACTTGATATCTCTTAAGGTCAGCAGCCTCAATTGACCGAGCCTCTGAATTCAGCTATAATGACTATGTTGCCTGGAAATAGAACTTGGGTATAGGCAGGGGAAAGTGCGCGAAGCTTG
>DEUU01000130.1:18020-23193 GCA_002362735.1 Dehalococcoidia bacterium UBA3254 | reverse complement strand
CAGCACCGCGGCCAGGAAAGTGCCGGTATAGCAACCTCCGACAGTAAGAAAATCCAGCTATTCGCCAGAATGGGTCTGGTGTCACAGGTATTCAGTGAGGATTCTCTAAGTCAACTCACCGGAAATATCGCCATAGGTCATAACCGCTATTCAACCACCGGATCAAGCCGCATCTGCAATGCCCAGCCGATCATGGTCGGCAGCGGCGATAATGTTATCGCGGTAGCCCATAACGGAAACATCGTCAATTCGGAACGTCTTTATAAAGAGCTTTGCGAAAAAGGCTACACCTTCAGCAGCTCCACCGATTCAGAAGTAATTGCCAACCTCATTCACTCTGCGCCGGGGAAAGACTGGATGGAGAAGATCCGTTACGCCATGCACCGCATCCAGGGGGCTTATTCTCTGGTTATCCTGACTAAAGACACGCTCTTTGCGGTTCGCGATCCGTTTGGTGTGCGGCCTCTTTGTCTGGGAAGAATCAACGGTTTCTGGGTAGTAGCCTCTGAGAGCTGCGCCCTGGACCATATCGGTGCCCTTTTCGCCCGCGACATTGATCCGGGTGAAATTGTAGCCATAGACGCTAAAGGCCCCCAGAGCTATCATGAGATCGTAGAGAAAAAGGCCACCTGCATCTTTGAATATATCTATTTCGCCCGTCCGGACAGCATCGTAGACGGGCGATTGGTTTATCAGGCTCGTCTGGCAATGGGTGCTCAACTCGCCGAAGAGTACCCGGTGGATGCCGATCTGGTGATCGGCGTGCCGGACTCCGCTACCGTTGCCGGTATTGGATACGCCACGCGGTCCGGCATCCCCCACGGTGAAGGACTGATGAAAAACCGCTATGTTGGGCGGACTTTCATTTCTCCGGACCAGCGCATGAGGGACCTGGGCGTCAAAATGAAATTCAATCCGCTGCCAGATATTCTGCGCAACAAAAGGGTGGTGCTGGTAGATGATAGCATCGTCCGCGGCACGACCACGCCTAAAGTCATTAATCTTTTAAGAAAAGCCGGAGCTAAAGAAGTGCATATGCGGGTTTGCGCACCGCCGATCCGCTATCCATGTTTCTTCGGTGTAGATATGGCCTCCCGTTGGGAGCTTATTGCCGCTCACAAATCTGTCGAAGAAGTCCGCGATTTTATCGGCGCTGATTCACTGGGTTATATCAGCATAGATGGTCTGGTCAAATCTGTAGGTCTGCCTGGGGATACCTTCTGCAAAGCTTGTTTTACCGGTGATTATCCGATACCAGTCCAACTGGAGATGGACAAGCTGGCCCTGGAATTAAGATAAATATCCCTGCCAATTTCCGGTTCGTATCACTGTGACGGTCATACTATCTAATAGATCAACTGTGGGAGAAATTTGATGGGAAAAGAGACTTATGCTTCAGCCGGAGTGGATATTGATGCAGCTCTGAAGCTAAAAAAGGTTATCGCCAAAATGGCCCAGCCCACCTTCGGGCCTGAGGTTATGAGGGGAATCGGATTTTTCGGGGGACTATTCGATTTTAAAGGCTATAACCAGCCGGTCCTGGTCTCTCACGTTGATGGTGTAGGTACCAAGATGAAAATCGCCATTGCCCTGGATAAGCATGATACGATCGGTATGGACATCGTGAATCATTGTGTAAATGATATTTTTACCGGGGGCGCTACACCGCTTTTCTTTCTGGACTACATCGCCATGGGCAAACTCAACCCGCCGCGGGTGGAAACCATCGCCGGAGGGCTGGTCAAGGCTTGCCAGGAGGTCGGCTGCGCCCTGATTGGCGGTGAAACAGCGGAAATGCCCGGCATTTACGCTGAAGATGATTACGACCTGGTAGGATTTATCATCGGGGCAGTTGAAAAAAATGATATCAAACTGGGAGATAATGTGCAGACAGGCGATATTATTTTGGGATTGCCTTCCAGCGGACTGCATACCAATGGTTTTTCCCTGGTACGCAAGATTTTCGGTACCGACCGGAAAGTACTGGATACCCGATACCCTGAGCTCGGGCGGCCTTTGGGCGAGGCTCTACTGGAGCCGCACCGCTGTTATTACAAACAGCTTAAACCATTACTATCTTCAATAAAAAGTCTGGCTCATATCACCGGGGGTAGCTTCTATAAAAATATTCCCCGTGTGCTTCCGGAAGGATTGGCAGCGCAAATAGAAAAACAATCCTGGGAAGTACCCCCTTTATTTAATCTGATACAGAAGCAGGGCAACATCGATGAGAATGAGATGTACCACGTTTTCAATATGGGAATAGGCATGGCTGTAATTTGCTCCAAAGCAAATGTGGATAAACTGATTCAGGCTTTTCACGGAGCCAGGGTGATCGGAAAAGTCATCTCCCAGACTCCGGATATGGAAGCGCGAGTAATAATAAAGTAAGCAGGAGAATATAGATGAGAGCGATAATCAGTGTCTCTGATAAGGCTGGAGTAAGCGAGTTTGCCCGCAGTTTAAGTCAGCTGGGATTTGAAATCTTCAGTACGGGCGGTACAAAAAAATCCATCGCTGATGCCAACGTACCGGTACACAGTATTTCAGATATCACCGGTTTTCCGGAGATTCTGGATGGCCGGGTTAAGACTCTGCATCCGATGGTACATGGCGGCATCCTGGCCCGAAGGGACCTGCCTTCCCACATGGAGGAATTAAAGAAAAACAAGATTGAACTTATTGATCTGGTAGCCATAAATCTCTATCCATTCGTCCAGACTATCTCCAAACCTGGAGTCACACTCCAGGACGCTTTGGAAAACATCGATATCGGCGGACCGGCCATGCTGCGTGCTTCGGCGAAAAACTTCCCCGGAGTCATTATTATCGTCGACCCGGCCGATTATCCGATGGTGATTGAAAAACTTAAAGCTGGCGGAGTCTCATTAGAGGATAGAAAGAAACTGGCGCAAAAAGCCTTTCAGCATGTCGCCGCTTACGATACCGCTATCGCTCAATATTTGAGATCAGGGGACGAGAGTTTCCCCGAAGTAATGACAGTGGCGATGCAGAAACGCTACAGCCTGCGCTACGGTGAAAATCCTCACCAGAAAGCGGCTTTCTATGCCGACCTGACGGTGGGAGACAAGCGGAATACCGGCATTACCTACGCCCAGGTACTCTGGGGCAAGGAACTTTCCTACAACAATATTCTGGATGCGGATGCCGCCTGGGGAGTGGTCTGCGATTATGCTGCACCGACCGTTGCCGTAATCAAACACACTAATCCCTGCGGATGTGCCAGCCATGACGACCTTGCCGAAGCCTACCGCCGAGCTTTTAGCGGCGATAGTGTAGCCGCTTATGGCGGCATTGTCGCCTGCAACCGGCCGGTTAATCTGGCCATGGCAAAAGAGATTAAACCGGTCTTCTATGAAATCGTCATTGCTCCTCAGTATGAACCGGAAGCTCTGACTTTGCTCAAAACCAAGAGGGACTTACGCATTCTTCTGACCGAATTGCCTCCGGGTTATGGCGCTGCAGAACCGGTCTACACTGACTTCCGCAAGGTAAAAGGAGGCTGGCTGGTACAGACCTCGGATTCCGTCCCGGAGTCAAAGGTGGATATCAAAGTAGTCACTAAACGTCAGCCAACGGAAAAAGAGACCTCTGATCTTCTATTCGCCTGGAGAGTGGTCAAACACATCAAGTCTAACGCCATAGTACTGGCTAAGGACAAGATGATTACCGGAATGGGAGCTGGTCAGCCCAGCCGTATCGTTAGCGCTCAGATCGCCATCGAGAAGGCGGGTGAGAAGAGCAAGGGCAGCGTTCTGGCTTCAGATGCCATGTTCCCCTTTAATGATGTGGTAGAGGCAGCTGCTAAGGCCGGCGTCACTGCCATTGTCCAGCCGGGAGGTTCGATCCGCGATAACGAATCCATCGAAATGGCGGATAAGAATAATATTGCCATGATTTTCACTGGAGAAAGGCATTTCAAACACTAGTCCTTGCAAGGGGACCCCTTGCAAGGACTAAGGTCTACGCCGGCTTTGCCAGGGCTTGTAATTCTTTTCGATAAGAAAATCCTTGATATTCCTGGATTTTGCAATTCCTCTTTTTGCGGTAGGAGCATAACGTAACACCAGGAACAAGCCGACGATTACAACATAGATAATTACACTAAGCGGCTGGCCGAATATCCAGAGAAACAAGGGAAAGAAAATTATTCCGACCGCCATTCCCAGAGTCACATTGCTGGTTAAAAAGATTACAGCCAGCAAGATTGGTATTGAACAGCCAAATTCCCGGGGACTTAAAGCCAGGAATACTCCGATGGCAGTAGCTGCCCCCTTGCCTCCTTTGAAGAGGAGAAAGACCGGCCAGCAGTGCCCAACAATAGCAGCCAGACCGGTAGCAAAAACCCATAACTGAGGTACTCCAAGCGCTCTGGCGATCGTAATGGCGCCGGCCCCTTTTGCCATATCGATCAGAAGCACTGCCAGACCCCAACCTGGCCCCAACTCGCGGGCAATGTTCAGGGCGCCCATGTTACCGCCGCCTATTTTGCGGATATCAACTCCGCGGACTATTCGGCTGACGATGTAGGCAGTAGGAATCGAACCCAGCAGATAGCCAAGAATAACGGAAAGAGCTAAAATCTAAAGACCTCCGAACCGCCTTTGACGGCGATCAAAAGCAGCCAGAGCGCGGTTAACCTGTGCAGGGGTAAAATCCGGCCAGAGGACTCTGGTGAAATAATATTCGGCATATGCGGCTTGCCAGATTAAAAAATTGCTTACCCGGAGCTCTCCACCGGTCCGGATTAACAGGTCTACGTCCGGAATACCCTTTGTATAAAGATGGGAAGCAATGAACTCTTCGGTCACTTTTGAAGCCGGGACTTTCTTCTCAATCAGACTGCGAATAGCGTCCAGTAATTCAGCCCTTCCTCCATAGTTGAATGCGAAACTAAATTCCATACGGGTATTGTGGCGGGTCAACTCGCAGGAGCGATTAATTGCCGATTGGACTTCCGGAGAAAGCTCGTGGATGCGACCGATATGCCGCATTCTGACTCCCTTTTGATGGAGATCAAGGGCTTCTTTATCAATATTATCTACCAGCAGATCCAGAATGCCCTGAACCTCTTGTTCCGGGCGGTTCCAGTTCTCGGTAGAAAAAGTATAAACCGTCAGATACTTAATATTTTTTGCAAGAACGGTTTCTA
>DEUU01000130.1:17015-17658 GCA_002362735.1 Dehalococcoidia bacterium UBA3254 | reverse complement strand
GCCACATGCTGTGGT
Organism: Dehalococcoidia bacterium UBA3254; assembly: GCA_002362735.1. Next base: position 17,643 of record DEUU01000130.1, on the reverse strand, counting down.
AAGCGCATAGTCCCTCGCGTTTTCGAATTAGACCGACATTAGCTCTTTTTCTTTTTCCTGGGCGATTTTCTCAGCTACGAGAATATAACTATCGGTCATTTTTTGCAACTGCTCTTGATTGCGTCTGGACTCATCCTGAGAGATGGTTTTATTTTTTTCTTCTTTTTTGATCTCTTCAAGAGCATCCCGTCTCAGATTGCGCACAGCTACCCGACGCTCTTCCAGCCGCTTATGGACTATTTTAGTCAATTCTTGCCGGCGCTCCTCAGTGAGTTGAGGGATATTCAAGCGGATCAAACGGCCATCGTTAATTGGATTAAGCCCCAAATCCGATTTTTGGATAGCTTGCTCTATAGCATGCAGACTACCCGGGTCCCATGGCTGAATGACTAACAGCCTGGCTTCCGGGGCAGAGATACCCGCGATTTGGTTGAGCGGAGTGGGCACGCCGGCGTAATCCACTTTAAGATGCTCGACCAGAGCCGGGCTGGCCCTCCCGGTCCGGATAGTAGCCAGTTCCTGCCTTAGCCCTTCAGAGACTGCTTTCATTTTTTTGTCAACATTGATCAATACATTGCTAGCCATCTTACACCTCGCTGGAGACTAATGTCCCGATTGATTCACCTGA